>NZ_JAJSOZ010000020.1:0-59911 GCF_021282335.1 Bacillus sp. G16
TCAATTTGTTTGGTGGCGATAGCGAAGAGGTCACACCCGTTCCCATACCGAACACGGAAGTTAAGCTCTTCAGCGCCGATGGTAGTCGGGGGTTTCCCCCTGTGAGAGTAGGACGCCGCCAAGCAAGTGAAAAAAGGGCAGCTCATATGAGCTGCCCTTTTTGTATTCTGGTTTATTGGTATCATAAAATTTCATTTAATTGTATAATATAATAACTTTACACTGAATTTTAAACCGACATCAGGTTTTATGGGCTGGGAAAATGGAAATAATAAAGGATAGAGCGAGAAAGTTGAAAATTCTCGAGAAACGCCTTATAGTAAGATTAAAGTCAAATATAGTCAAAGTCAGTAAAGGAGGGGGTTGAGTGGGACATAATATTTCTGACATCATTGAACAATATTTAAAACGAGTGTTAGATCAAAATGGCAAGGAAATTTTAGAGATTAAACGAAGTGAAATTGCAGATAAATTTCAATGCGTTCCTTCCCAAATAAATTATGTCATCAACACCAGATTTACAAGCGAAAGAGGATATATTGTTGAGAGCAAACGCGGGGGCGGCGGTTACATCAGAATCATTAAAATTAAAATGAACAATGAAGTTGTCCTGATCAATAATATTATTTCTCAAATTGGTATCCATTTGTCTCAAGCAGCCTCTGATGACATTATTTTAAGGCTATTAGAAGACAAGGTGATTTCAGAAAGAGAAGCAAAAATGATGGTCAGCGTGATGGACCGCTCGGTTTTACACATTGACTTGCCTGAGCGTGATGAATTAAGAGCGAGAATGATGAAGGCTATGCTGACCTCTTTAAAATTAAAATAAGCAGGTGAAAAGATTGATTTGTCAAGAGTGCCACGAGAGACCAGCCACTTTTCACTTTACAAAGGTTGTTAACGGAGAAAAAATAGAAGTTCATATTTGTGAACAATGTGCCAAAGAAAATAGTGATTCATATGGTATAAGTGCAAATCATGGTTTCTCTATTCATAATTTACTTTCGGGTTTGCTGAATATGGATTCTTCATTACAAAAAGCAGGAACTCAAATGTTCAGTCACTCGGAGCAAATATCTGCTTGTCCGAAATGCGGAATGACCTTTCAGCAATTTAGAAAAGTCGGCCGTTTTGGATGTTCTGAATGTTATAAAACATTTCATAGCAACATTACACCTATCTTACGTAAAGTGCACAGCGGAAACACTGTGCATGCTGGGAAAATTCCGAAACGTATAGGCGGCAATCTTCATGTCAGACGGCAGATTGACATGCTGAAAAAAGAATTAGAATCCTTAATCCATCAAGAAGAATTTGAAAACGCAGCTCATGTGAGAGATCAAATTCGTTCATTAGAACAATCACTCAAAAGTACAGATAGTGAGGAGGAACAGGAGTAATGTCGCTAAAGCATTTTATTCAGGACGCACTAAGCAGTTGGATGAAGCAGAAAGGACCTGAAAGTGACATTGTACTCAGCAGCCGCATACGTTTAGCAAGGAACTTTGAACATATACGGTTCCCTACGCGGTATTCCAATGAAGAAGCCTCATCCATCATACAGCAATTTGAAGATCAGTTTTCAGACCAAGATATTCCCGGAATCGGCAAATTCGTTTTGATCAGAATGAATGAGGCACAGCCTTTAGAAAAGCGTGTACTTGTTGAAAAACATCTAATCAGTCCGAATTTGACAGAGTCTCCTTTTGGCGGCTGTTTGCTTTCTGAAAATGAGGAAGTAAGCGTCATGTTAAATGAAGAGGATCATATTAGAATTCAGTGTCTTTTCCCTGGATTTCAGCTGTTAGAAGCAATGAAAGCCGCAAACCAAGTCGATGACTGGATTGAAGAAAAAGTTGATTATGCTTTCCATGAACAAAGAGGATACTTAACCAGCTGTCCTACAAATGTAGGTACGGGTCTAAGGGCTTCAGTCATGATGCATCTGCCGGCACTGGTTTTAACTAGGCAAATAAATCGAATTATACCGGCAATTAATCAATTAGGCTTAGTTGTTAGAGGAATTTATGGGGAAGGCAGCGAAGCAGTAGGGAATATCTTTCAAATTTCAAATCAGATCACGCTTGGTAAGTCAGAGCAGGATATTGTTGATGACCTTAACAGTGTTGCTGCCCAGCTGATTGAACAAGAACGATCTGCCCGAGAAGCGCTTTATCAAACCTCTAAAATTGAACTTGAGGATAAGGTGTATCGTTCTTATGGGGTCTTGTCCAATTGCCGGATGATAGAATCGAAAGAAACTGCAAAGTGCCTTTCAGATGTTCGGTTAGGCATTGATCTAGGCATTATTAAAGGACTTTCAAGCAACATACTTAACGAATTAATGATTTTGACACAGCCAGGATTTTTACAGCAGTACTCGGGAGGCGCTTTGCGTCCGAACGAAAGGGACATTCGAAGAGCGACTCTCATCAGAGAACGGCTTCACTTAGAAATGAATGGGAAAAGACAGGAGGATGAATCGATATGATGTTTGGAAGATTTACAGAACGAGCTCAAAAAGTACTGGCGCTTGCACAGGAAGAAGCACTTCGTTTAGGTCATAATAACATTGGCACTGAGCATATTTTATTAGGACTGGTACGAGAAGGAGAAGGCATTGCTGCTAAAGCTCTTCAAGCGCTTGGACTTGGTTCAGATAAAATTCAAAAAGAAGTTGAAAGTTTAATCGGACGCGGACAGGAAATGTCTCAAACGATTCATTATACTCCAAGAGCTAAAAAAGTCATTGAGCTTTCAATGGATGAGGCAAGAAAACTTGGTCATTCTTATGTTGGAACAGAACATATTCTTCTTGGTCTGATTCGCGAAGGTGAAGGTGTTGCTGCGAGAGTCCTGAATAACCTCGGTGTCAGCTTAAATAAAGCAAGACAGCAAGTGCTCCAGCTTCTTGGAAGCAATGAAACAGGATCATCAGCAGCAGGAACAAACAGCAATGCGAATACGCCTACGCTTGACAGCTTGGCAAGAGACTTAACTGCTATTGCGAAGGAAGACAGTCTTGATCCTGTCATCGGCAGAAGCAAGGAAATCCAGCGTGTAATCGAAGTGTTAAGCCGCAGAACGAAAAACAATCCTGTTCTCATTGGAGAACCAGGTGTAGGTAAAACGGCGATTGCAGAAGGTTTGGCACAGCAAATTATCAACAACGAAGTTCCCGAAATCTTGCGTGATAAACGCGTGATGACATTAGACATGGGAACAGTGGTTGCCGGCACAAAATACCGCGGAGAATTTGAGGATCGCCTGAAGAAGGTCATGGACGAAATTCGCCAGGCAGGAAATATCATTCTATTCATCGATGAACTCCATACATTAATCGGAGCGGGCGGAGCAGAAGGTGCAATTGATGCATCTAACATTTTAAAACCTTCACTTGCTCGCGGCGAGCTACAATGTATTGGGGCGACGACTCTCGATGAGTACCGTAAATATATTGAAAAAGATGCAGCGTTGGAACGCCGTTTTCAGCCGATCCAGGTTGATCAGCCGTCTGCAGATGAAAGTATTCAAATTTTAAAAGGCTTGCGTGACCGATATGAAGCTCACCACCGCGTATCAATTACAGATGATGCCATTGAAGCTGCGGTTAAGCTTTCTGACAGATATATTTCTGACCGTTTCCTTCCGGATAAAGCAATTGACTTGATCGATGAAGCGGGTTCAAAGGTGAGACTGCGCTCCTTTACAACGCCGCCTAACTTAAAAGAGCTTGAACAGAAACTTGATGAGGTTCGTAAAGAGAAGGATGCGGCAGTGCAAAGCCAAGAGTTTGAAAAAGCAGCTTCCTTGCGTGATACTGAGCAGCGCCTGCGCGAGCAAGTAGAGGATACGAAGAAATCATGGAAAGAGAAGCAAGGACAGGAAAACTCAGAGGTTACTGTTGATGATATTGCGATGGTTGTTTCCAGCTGGACTGGGGTACCTGTATCTAAAATCGCCCAAACTGAAACAGATAAGCTTCTTAATATGGAAAGCATTCTTCACTCTCGTGTCATCGGCCAGGATGAAGCAGTTGTAGCTGTTGCAAAAGCAGTCAGACGTGCAAGAGCAGGGTTAAAAGACCCTAAACGACCAATCGGCTCATTTATTTTCTTAGGCCCTACAGGTGTAGGTAAAACAGAGCTTGCGCGAGCACTTGCTGAATCCATTTTCGGCGATGAAGAAGCTATGATCAGAATTGATATGTCTGAATACATGGAAAAACACTCAACTTCAAGACTTGTCGGTTCACCTCCGGGATACGTAGGATACGATGAAGGCGGCCAATTAACAGAGAAAGTCAGAAGAAAACCTTACTCTGTCGTGCTACTTGATGAGATTGAGAAAGCGCACCCTGATGTTTTCAATATTCTTCTGCAAGTTCTTGAAGACGGACGGTTGACTGATTCTAAAGGACGTACAGTCGATTTCCGCAATACCATTTTAATTATGACGTCAAACGTCGGAGCAAGTGAGCTGAAACGCAATAAATATGTCGGCTTTAACGTTCAGGATGAGACGCAGAATCATAAAGACATGAAAGATAAAGTGATGGGTGAGCTGAAACGTGCGTTCAGACCGGAGTTCATCAACCGGATCGATGAAATCATCGTCTTCCATTCACTTGAGAAAAAACACCTGACTGAAATCGTGTCACTGATGTCTGATCAATTAACGAAACGCCTGAAAGAACAGGATCTTTCTATCGAATTGACAGATGCTGCAAAAGCGAAAGTCGCGGAAGAGGGCGTTGATCTGGAATACGGTGCCCGTCCGTTAAGAAGAGCTATCCAAAAGCATGTAGAGGACCGTTTATCCGAAGAACTCCTCAGAGGAAATATTCATAAAGGACAGCATATTGTTCTCGATGTAGAAGATGGCGAATTTGTCGTAAAAACGACTGCTAAAACGAATTAATATAGAGACGGAAATGAGGCATACAGCATGTAAGTGTATGCCTCACTTTCGTATCAAGAAATAGAACAAGGGAGAGGTCTTACACTATATATGGCTAAAACAAAATCGAAATTCATCTGCCAATCCTGCGGCTACGAGTCTCCAAAATGGATGGGGAAATGTCCGGGATGCGGTGCTTGGAATACAATGGTGGAAGAAATGATTAAAAAAGCACCGGCCAATCGGAGAGCGGCTTTTTCTCATTCTGTTCAAACCGTACAGAAACCTTCACCTATTACATCAATCGAAACATCAGAAGAACCCCGGGTTAAAACCCAGCTTGGCGAATTTAACAGAGTGCTCGGCGGGGGCGTCGTTAAAGGTTCACTCGTTCTAATCGGCGGCGATCCCGGTATCGGAAAGTCAACGTTATTACTGCAGGTTTCCGCTCAATTATCAGATTCATCGAACAGTGTGCTGTATATTTCGGGAGAAGAATCGGTCAAACAAACGAAACTGAGAGCAGACCGTCTCGGCATAAATAATCCGTCGCTGCATGTTTTATCTGAAACCGATATGGAGTATATTTCGTCTGCTATACAAGAGATGAATCCAGCGTTTGTCGTTGTTGACTCTATTCAAACGGTTTACCAAAGCGATATCACATCAGCTCCCGGCAGTGTGTCACAGGTCAGGGAATGTACGGCTGAGCTGATGAAAATTGCAAAAACAAAAGGCATTCCGATTTTTATCGTAGGGCACGTGACGAAAGAAGGGTCCATCGCAGGGCCTAGACTGCTGGAGCATATGGTTGACACTGTTTTATATTTTGAAGGAGAACGTCACCATACTTTCCGTATTTTGCGGGCTGTAAAAAACCGTTTTGGATCTACAAACGAAATGGGCATTTTCGAAATGCGCGAAGAGGGGCTCACTGAGGTTTTGAATCCTTCTGAAATTTTCTTAGAAGAACGCTCGGCGGGATCCGCAGGCTCGAGCATAACTGCTTCTATGGAAGGCACAAGACCGATTCTCGTTGAAATCCAGGCGCTCATCTCGCCAACAAGCTTTGGCAATCCGCGGCGTATGGCAACGGGAATAGACCATAACAGGGTTTCACTGTTAATGGCTGTGTTAGAAAAAAGAGTTGGGCTGCTGCTGCAAAATCAGGATGCTTATTTGAAAGTGGCCGGCGGCGTTAAGCTTGATGAACCGGCAATTGATCTTGCCATTGCGATCAGTATTGCGTCAAGCTTTAGAGACACACCTCCAAATCCTGCAGATTGTTTTATAGGAGAAGTGGGATTAACCGGAGAAGTCCGGCGGGTTTCAAGAATTGAACAGCGTGTGAAAGAAGCGGCTAAGCTTGGTTTTAAACGCATGATCATACCCGCGGCAAATCTGGATGGATGGACAAAACCAAAAGGGATTGAGGTTATCGGAGTAGCAAATGTTGCAGAGGCGCTTCGTACTTCATTAGGAGGATAATAGATGGAAAAAGAGAAAAAAGGGGCGAAACACGAGTTAGACCTGTCATCTATATTGCAGTTTGTTGCTCCGGGTACTCCGCTCAGAGCTGGAATCGAAAATGTACTGAGAGCAAATACAGGCGGTCTGATTGTTGTTGGATATAATGATAAAGTAAAAGAAGTTGTAGATGGCGGTTTCCACATTAACACTGCTTTTTCTCCGGCACATTTATATGAGCTGGCTAAAATGGATGGGGCGATCATTTTAAGTGATTCTGGTCAAAAGATCCTATACGCCAATACACAGCTGATGCCTGAAGCCACAATTTCTTCATCAGAAACAGGAATGCGGCACCGCACCGCCGAAAGAGTAGCTAAGCAGACCGGCTGCCTTGTGATCGCCATTTCTGAAAGAAGGAATGTTATAACGTTATATCAGGAAAGCATGAAGTATACACTAAAAGACATAGGATTTATTTTAACAAAAGCGAATCAAGCCATTCAAACTCTTGAAAAATATAAAACGATTCTGGACAAAACCATTAATGCATTGAATGCTTTAGAGTTTGAGGAACTTGTTACATTCAGCGACGTTCTGTCTGTGATGCACCGTTATGAAATGGTATTGAGAATCAAAAATGAAATTAACATGTATATCAGGGAACTGGGAACAGAAGGTCATTTGATTAAGCTACAAGTCATTGAACTGATTACGGATATGGAAGAAGAGGCCGCTTTATTTATTAAGGATTATGTGAAAGAAAAGATTAAAGATCCATTTGTTCTCTTGAAAGAGCTGCAGGATATGTCCAGTTATGATTTGCTGGATGATTCCATTGTTTATAAGCTTCTCGGTTATCCGGCTTCTACAAATCTTGATGATTATGTATTGCCTAGAGGATACAGGCTGTTAAATAAGATACCGCGTCTTCCGATGCCGATTGTTGAAAATGTTGTAGAAGCATTTGGAGTCCTCCCAAGGATTATTGAGGCGAGTGCAGAAGAATTAGATGAAGTAGAGGGAATCGGTGAAGTACGAGCCCAAAAAATCAAAAAAGGTTTAAAACGCCTGCAAGAGAAGCATTATTTAGACAGACAGCTGTGATTTCGGTTAAAACCTTATGAAAACGGGTATATAAATCTTGGTTTTTGTTTATTCTGATATTCGTAGGATGCATAAAACCTTGTGAAATAAAATGTTTAAAAAGGAGGTGGGGGTATGTTAAAACGAATAGTTCAGGCGTTCTTCATTATCTTTGGCGGCGTTGTTGGTATATTTTTAATACCTGAATTGTTTGTACTGTTAAGTATACAGGACATACCTTTAATAACAAACGCATATACGTCTGCGGCAATAGGTGCAATTATCTTTTTTCTCATCAGTATATGGGGTACAGATTACGTTGTGAACTGGGTGAAGTGGATAGAGGATTCATTGTTAAAAGCGCCGGTTCCAGATTTGTTATTTGGAAGTCTTGGCCTGGTTTTTGGACTTATAATCGCTTATCTTATCGTAAATGTTATTCCTTTAGACAATATACCTTACCGCATATTCAGCACAATCATCCCTGTATTTTTAGCGTTCTTCCTCGGTTATCTCGGCTTCCAGGTGGGCTTTAAGAAAAAGGATGAACTGATCAGCCTGTTTTCTATTTCTGCCAGAATGCAAAAGAAAAAAGGAACAGCCGATGAAGAACATGAGGTTCAGGACAAGAAGCTGAAAATTTTGGACACAAGTGTTATTATTGATGGGAGAATAGCAGATATTTGTCAGACTGGTTTTTTAGAGGGAATAATCGTGATACCGCAGTTTGTCCTTGAGGAATTGCAGCACATTGCTGACTCTTCAGATGTTTTAAAACGAAACAGAGGACGCCGCGGTCTTGATATCCTGAACCGCATTCAAAAAGAGTTAGACATTGAAGTTGAAATTTATGAAGGCGACTTTGAAGATATTCAGGAGGTTGACAGTAAGCTCGTTAAACTCGCTAAGCTGACATCCGGGGTCGTCGTGACGAATGATTTTAATTTAAATAAAGTATGCGAGCTTCAAAAGGTAGCAGTATTAAACATTAATGACCTTGCCAATGCGGTCAAGCCTGTTGTGCTTCCTGGCGAGGAAATGAATGTTCAGGTCATTAAGGACGGGAAAGAGCATAATCAGGGAGTTGCCTACTTGGATGACGGTACGATGATTGTCGTTGAAGAAGGACGTAATTATATCGGCAAACATATTGATGTACTCGTTACAAGTGTGCTGCAGACAGCAGCGGGACGAATGATTTTTGCTAAGCCCAAGCTGTTGGAGAAGGCGCTGTAAAGGGAGAAAAAACAATGAGTTATGATGTGGTCATTCCTGCAGCCGGACAGGGAAAACGGATGAAGGCAGGGAGAAATAAACTGTTCATTGAGCTGAAAGGAGACCCGGTGATCATTCACACGTTAAGAGTGTTTGACAGCCACCGGCCGTGCGAAAAAATCATTTTGGTGATAAATGAGCGCGAGCGGGAGCACTTTCAGAAATTGCTGACGGATTATCCGTTTCAAACCGCTATTGAGCTTGTGGCAGGCGGAGATGAGCGACAGCACAGTGTTTATAAGGGGCTGAAAGCCGTAAAACAAGAAAAGATTGTCCTTGTACATGACGGCGCCCGCCCTTTTATAAAACATGAACAAATTGACGAACTGATCGCAGAAGCGGCACAGACAGGAGCGGCCATCCTTGCTGTCCCGGTAAAAGATACGATTAAACGCGTTCAAGATTTACAAGTCAGTGAGACGATTGAACGTTCAAGCTTGTGGGCTGTCCAAACGCCACAAGCTTTTCGTCTTTCTTTATTGATGAAAGCTCACGCTGAGGCCGAGCACAAGGGATTTTTAGGGACGGATGACGCCAGCCTCGTTGAACAGATGGAAGGCGGTTCGGTCCGTGTTGTAGAAGGCAGCTATACAAATATTAAGCTGACGACGCCAGACGATTTGACGTCAGCTGAAGCTATCATGGAATCAGAAAGTGGGAGTAAACATGTTTAGAATTGGACAAGGATTTGATGTGCATCAATTAGTGGAGGGCCGTCCTCTGATCATTGGCGGAATTGAAATCCCGTATGAAAAAGGGCTGCTCGGCCATTCTGATGCAGATGTATTGCTTCATACTGTCGCTGACGCATGCCTGGGAGCTGTGGGAGAAGGCGACATCGGCAAGCATTTTCCTGACACTGATCCTGAGTTCAAGGACGCTGACTCTTTTAAATTACTTCAGCATGTCTGGGGGATCGTGAAACAGAAGGGGTATGTCCTTGGAAACATTGACTGCACCATCATTGCGCAAAAGCCGAAGATGCTGCCGTACATAGAAGATATGAGAAAAAGAATCGCTGAAGGGCTCGAGGCAGACGTTTCTCAAGTGAATGTAAAAGCAACAACGACAGAAAAGCTTGGATTTACAGGCCGAGCGGAAGGAATAGCGGCTCAGGCGACAGTACTGATACAAAAAGGCTAACTTGTTTTGATGCCGGGTCTATTTGGTGGTAGAATAGATTCATACATTTTTGCCTGAGGCCATACATGACATGAAAGGAAGTATTTGAAAATGGGAAACGAAGTACGCGTCCGTTATGCACCGAGTCCAACCGGACATTTGCATATTGGAAATGCCAGAACGGCGCTTTTTAATTATTTATTTGCCCGCAATCAAGGCGGTAAGTTTATTATTCGTGTTGAGGACACTGATAAAAAGCGCAACATTGAGGGCGGAGAACAAAGCCAGCTGAATTATCTGAAATGGCTTGGTATTGACTGGGATGAGAGTGTGGATGTCGGCGGTGAGTACGGCCCATACCGTCAGTCAGAGCGTAACGATATCTATAAAGTGTACTATGAAGAGCTTCTTGAAAAAGGGCTTGCTTATAAATGTTACTGTACGGAAGAAGAGCTTGAAAAAGAGCGTGAAGAGCAGATTGCCCGCGGAGAAATGCCGCGTTATTCCGGAAAACACAGAAATCTGACTCAAGAAGAACAGGATAAATTTATTGCTGAAGGCAGAAAGCCAAGTATTCGTTTCCGAGTGCCGGAAGGAAAAGTGATTGCCTTTAACGATATCGTAAAAGGCGAAATTTCTTTCGAATCAGATGGCATTGGCGACTTTGTTATTGTGAAAAAGGACGGAACGCCGACTTACAACTTCGCGGTAGCTATTGATGACTACTTAATGAAAATGACACACGTATTGCGCGGTGAGGATCATATTTCTAACACACCGAAACAGATTATGATTTATCAAGCATTCGGATGGGATATTCCTCAGTTCGGACACATGACGCTGATCGTAAATGAAAGCCGTAAAAAGCTCAGCAAACGCGATGAGTCCATTATTCAATTCATTGAGCAGTATAAAGAGCTTGGCTACTTGCCGGAAGCGCTGTTCAACTTTATCGGCCTGCTTGGATGGTCACCGGTTGGAGAAGAAGAGTTATTCACAAAAGAACAGTTTATTGAAATTTTTGATGTAAACCGTTTATCTAAATCACCAGCTTTGTTTGATATGCATAAGCTAAAATGGGTTAACAACCAATATGTGAAGAAGCTGGATCTTGATCAGGTTGTTGAACTGACTCTGCCGCATTTGCAAAAAGCCGGCAAAGTTGGCACTGAGCTTACTGCTGAAGAACAAGAATGGGTTCGCAAACTGATTTCCCTGTATCATGAGCAATTAAGCTACGGTGCGGAAATTGTTGAGCTGACTGATTTGTTCTTTACGGATGAGATCGAGTATAATCAAGAAGCAAAAGCTGTTCTGGAAGAGGAACAGGTCCCTGAAGTGCTCAGCACATTCGCTGCGAAGCTTGAAGAGCTTGAGGAGTTCACTCCGGATAACATCAAAGCATCGATCAAAGCAGTGCAGAAAGAAACTGGCCATAAAGGGAAAAAATTATTTATGCCGATCCGTGTTGCTGTAACAGGGCAAACTCACGGTCCGGAACTGCCGCAATCAATTGAATTGATCGGTAAAGAGACTGCAATTCAGCGTTTAAAAAACATCTAAATAGATGATTGTTGACAGGGAAGAGTATAAAGCTTTAGGCCATTACAGAAAGGATCTTCATTGGCTGAGAGAGATCCATGAGCCGGGTTTTAGAAGTGCGCCCTTAAGACCTTTGAAGAACGTTTTTTCAAAATCAGTATTCAAAGGCGGCCGCCGCCGTTACAGGCTGAAGTTGGGAGAGCAGAAGTCTGCTTTTCAAACAGAGTGGAACCGCGCGGTTAAAGCGTCTCTGTCATGTTTTCATGCAGAGGCGCTTTTTTTATTGGGTAAAGAGGAAATCAGATAGAGAAATGGGGGGAAGCATGTGTTTTTTAGAATGCTAAAAGAAGACATTGATACAGTGTTCGATCAAGATCCAGCAGCAAGAAGCTATTTTGAAGTGATTTTAACTTATTCCGGTTTACATGCTATATGGGCGCATCGGATTGCACATGCTTTATATAAACGAAAATTTTATTTCCTTGCACGCCTTATATCTCAAGTAAGCCGATTTTTTACAGGGATAGAAATCCACCCCGGCGCTACAATCGGGAGAAGATTTTTCATAGACCACGGTATGGGGGTTGTCATTGGGGAGACATGTGAAATCGGCAATAACGTAACCGTTTTTCAGGGGGTTACCCTCGGGGGAACGGGGAAAGAAAAGGGAAAAAGGCACCCAACGATTAAAGATGACGCATTGATAGCCACAGGTGCTAAAGTGCTCGGTTCAATTACCGTCGGTGAGGGCTCAAAGATTGGCGCTGGTTCAGTAGTGTTGCACGATGTTCCTGATTTTTCAACAGTTGTCGGCATCCCTGGACGGGTCGTTGTACGAAATGGCAAAAAAGTAAGACGCGATTTAAACCATCAGGATTTGCCCGATCCGGTTGCTGATCGCTTTAAGTCTTTGGAACAGCAGATTTTAGAGCTGAAGGCAGAACTTGAAGACAGAAAAGAAAGGATCAATCAAAAATGACAATCACTCTTTATAATACATTGACTAGACAGAAGGAAACATTCGTTCCTCTAGAAGAGGGGAAAGTGAAAATGTACGTGTGCGGACCGACGGTTTACAATTACATTCACATCGGGAACGCGCGTCCGGCTATCGTTTATGATACGATTCGAAACTATCTGGAGTATAAAGGCTATGATGTGCAGTATGTCTCTAACTTCACAGATGTAGACGATAAATTAATTAAAGCGGCAAATGAACTCGGTGAGGATGTACCTACCATTTCAGAGCGTTTTATTAAAGCATACTTTGAAGATGTAGGGGCGCTCGGCTGCCGAAAAGCCGACCTTCATCCGCGAGTGATGGAAAACATGGATGCGATTATCGAATTCGTAGATCAGCTCGTGAAAAAGGGTTACGCTTATGAATCAGAAGGTGACGTTTATTTCAAAACAAGAGCATTTGAAGGATACGGTAAGCTTTCTCAGCAATCAATTGATGAACTGAGATCAGGTGCACGCATCCGGGTTGGCGAGAAAAAAGAAGATGCTCTTGATTTTGCACTGTGGAAAGCGGCGAAAGAAGGAGAAATCTCTTGGGATAGCCCTTGGGGAAAAGGACGTCCGGGCTGGCACATTGAATGCTCAGCGATGGTCAAAAAGTATCTGGGTGACCAGATTGATATCCATGCGGGCGGACAGGATTTAACCTTCCCTCACCATGAAAACGAGATTGCGCAATCTGAGGCGCTGACAGGCAAAACGTTTGCAAAGTACTGGCTTCATAATGGCTATATCAATATTGATAATGAAAAAATGTCAAAATCACTGGGCAACTTTGTGCTTGTGCATGACATCATTAAACAGCATGATCCGCAGCTTTTGAGATTCTTTATGCTTTCTGTTCATTATCGTCACCCGATTAACTATTCAGAAGAGCTTCTTGAGAATACAAAAAGCGCATTTAACCGTTTGAAAACAGCGTACAGCAACCTTCAGCACCGTCTGAACAGCAGCACCAATTTAACGGAAGATGACGGTCAATGGCTGGAGAAAGTTGAAGAGCAACGCAAAGCATTTGAAGAAGCGATGGACGATGATTTTAATACGGCGAATGCCATTTCTGTCCTGTTCGACTTAGCGAAGCATGCCAATTACTACCTTCAGAAAGATCATACGGCTGATCATGTGATTAAGGCGTTTATTGAGATGTTTGACCGCATTGTGTCTGTCCTCGGGTTTTCATTGGGTGAGCAGGAACTGCTCGATCAAGAGATTGAAGACTTAATCGAAAAAAGAAATGAAGCGCGCCGGAATCGCGATTTTGCATTGTCAGATCAGATCCGCGACCAGCTGAAAAGCATGAATATCATTCTTGAAGATACAGCTCAAGGCACTCGCTGGAAACGGGGAGAATAACGGATGCTTGATTTTGAAACGATAAAAGATTCAAAGCAGCTTAACGGTCTTGCGCTTGCTTATATAGGTGATGCCATTTTTGAAGTGTATGTCAGGCATCACCTGCTTAAGCAGGGTTTTACCAAACCAAATGATCTTCATAAGAAATCAAGCCGGATCGTTTCGGCAAAGTCACAGGCTGAGATCCTATTCTTTCTGCAGGATCAATCATTTTTTACGGAAGAAGAGGAAGCGGTGCTGAAAAGAGGCAGAAATGCAAAGTCGGGAACGACACCTAAAAATACAGATGTTCAGACGTACCGCTACAGTACAGCATTTGAAGCGCTGCTGGGCTACCTTTTTCTAGAGAAAAAAGAGGAAAGACTTAGTCAGCTCGTTGCCGAAGCTATACAATTCGGGACGTCAGGGAGGAAAACAAATGAGTCAGCAACATGATTACGTCATAGGGAAAAATGCAGTGATCGAGACGTTAAAATCAGATCGTAAGCTGTATAAGCTGTGGATGGCGGAAAACACCGTAAAGGGACAAGCACAGCAGGTGATTGAGCTTGCGAAAAAGCAGGGTATCACGATTCAGTATGTCCCGAGAAAAAAACTCGATCAAATGGTGACAGGGCAGCATCAAGGCGTAGTGGCACAGGTTGCAGCGTATGAGTATGCGGAACTGGACGATTTATATAAAGCGGCCGAAGAAAGAAATGAACAGCCTTTCTTCCTCATTCTGGACGAGCTTGAAGACCCTCATAATCTCGGTTCCATTATGAGAACAGCTGATGCGGTCGGCGCCCATGGCATCGTGATTCCAAAACGGAGAGCTGTCGGGCTGACAACAACAGTGGCAAAAGCTTCAACAGGGGCAATTGAGCACATTCCTGTAGTAAGAGTCACCAATTTGGCGCGGACGTTAGAAGAAATGAAAGAGCGGGGTATCTGGGTTGTCGGAACAGATGCATCCGCGCGTGAGGATTACCGCAATATGGACGGCAACATGCCTTTGGCTTTAGTCATCGGAAGCGAAGGAAAAGGGATGGGCCGCCTTGTTAAAGAAAAGTGTGATTTTCTCATTAAACTCCCGATGGCCGGGAAGGTAACTTCACTGAATGCATCTGTTGCGGCTGGTCTTTTGATGTATGAAGTCTACCGGAAACGAAACCCTCTGGGAGAATAAAGACCCATGGATATCCTGTTAGTAGACGGATACAACATGATTGGAGCCTGGCCGCAGCTGAAGGATTTAAAAGCGAACAGTTTTGAAGAGGCGCGAGACGTACTGATTCAGAAAATGGCAGAATATCAATCGTATACAGGAAACAGGGTTATTGTTGTTTTTGACGCGCATCTCGTAAAAGGGCTTGAGAAAAAACACACCAACCACAGAGTTGAAGTGATTTTTACAAAAGAAAATGAGACGGCTGATGAGCGGATAGAAAAGCTTGCTCAGGCTTTGAATAATGTCGCGACTCAAATTCACGTTGCGACATCTGACTACACTGAGCAGTGGGCGATTTTCGGACAGGGGGCATTGCGGAAATCGGCCCGGGAGCTTTTGAGAGAGGTAGAAGCGATTGAAAGGCGAATAGAAAGACGAGTAAGAAAAATCACTTCCGAAAAGCCGGCGGGTAAAATTGCTTTATCGGAAGAGGTTTTGAAAACGTTTGAAAAGTGGAGGCGGGGAGACTTAGATTAAGTTGACGCTTTTTTGCCCAATACTGTATAATATTTCTATCTACGTGCGCCGGGGGGATCGGAGTGAATCTACAGAACAACAAGGGAAAATTCAACAAAGAGCAGTTTTGCCAGTTGGAGGACGAGCAGGTCATTGAAAAGGTTCATGTTGGGGACAGTGATGCGTTAGATTACTTGATTACGAAGTACCGAAACTTTGTTCGGGCAAAAGCAAGATCCTATTTTTTAATAGGAGCGGACAGAGAGGATATTGTTCAGGAAGGTATGATAGGCCTCTATAAGTCTATTCGTGACTTCAAAGAGGACAAGCTTACCTCATTCAAAGCTTTCGCAGAATTATGTATTACCCGCCAAATTATTACCGCAATAAAGACAGCTACTCGCCAGAAACACATTCCTTTGAATTCCTACGTCTCATTAGATAAACCGATTTTTGATGAAGAATCAGACCGAACGCTGCTTGATGTCATTTCAGGAGCGAAAACCTTAAATCCTGAAGAAATGATCATCAATCAGGAAGAATTTGATGATATTGAAATGAAAATGGGAGAACTATTAAGTGATTTAGAGAGAAAAGTACTCGTCTTATATCTCGACGGAAGAAGTTACCAAGAGATTTCGGATGAACTGAACCGACATGTGAAATCGATTGACAATGCCCTTCAGCGTGTGAAACGCAAGCTGGAGAAGTACTTGGAAATTCGCGAAATCAGTTTGTAATAGGTATTTATGTTATATTGACAGTATTTTTCTGACTATGATATGTTACTAAAGATAAAGATAATGTCTATTTAGAAAAAGGTGTAATGACATGAGAAAAAAGATTACGCTAGCATGCAAGACATGCGGAAACCGTAATTATACGACAATGAAGAGCTCTGCATCAGCGGCTGAGCGATTAGAAGTAAAGAAATACTGCAGTACTTGCAATTCACATACAGCTCATCTTGAAACAAAATAGTTTTTGCGCTTTTAAATTGTGGAGGTCTTTTACATGCGTATTATGAGATTCTTTAAAGATGTTGGGAAAGAAATGAAAAAGGTAAGCTGGCCTAAAGGAAAAGAGTTAACGCGTTATACCATTACGGTGATTTCAACAGTTATCTTTTTTGTTATCTTTTTTGCCCTCCTTGACACAGGAATTTCTCAATTAATTCGTTTAATAGTTGAATAATGATCAGCAATACGTGCTATAATAGATCATAATATCACTTGCCAAAACCCGTTCAGCGGGTTTTTTATTGTGGCTTAAAATGAAAGTTATCATAGGCTTGCCGCCTATTTTTTGCTTGAAGCGTTATTGGTAATTCACAAAAACCAAATGCGGGGAGGGAAGGACTGGACAGTCCTGAAGAGAATGGAAAAGAATTGGTATGTTGTTCACACGTACTCTGGTTATGAGAATAAAGTAAAAGCCAACTTGGAAAAACGTGTTGAATCAATGGGGATGCAGGATAAAATTTTCCGTGTAGTTGTACCTGAAGAAGAAGAAACGGATATCAAGAACGGCAAGAAAAAAGTAGTGAAAAAGAAAGTATTCCCTGGTTATGTGCTTGTAGAAATTGTAATGACAGACGACTCTTGGTATGTTGTCCGCAACACGCCGGGCGTTACTGGATTCGTAGGATCTGCCGGCTCTGGTTCAAAACCGACGCCGCTTCTTCCAGGCGAAGCAGAAACCATTCTGAAGAGAATGGGCATGGACGAACGCAAAACTGACATTGACTTTGAACTGAAAGAGACAGTGAAAGTGATAGACGGACCTTTTGCCAACTTTACTGGATCAATTGAAGAGATTGATTATGATAAAAGCAAGGTCAAAGTTTTCGTTAATATGTTTGGCCGTGAAACACCGGTTGAGCTGGAATTTACCCAAATCGATAAATTGTAATGTGAAAAAACTTGAAATTGCTATATATAAATGATAATATAGCAAAGGTACGTCTTGGACTTATCCAAGGCAACTAGCTTGATATTTCGTCATTCATATAAAGAATGAAACCTTGAGTGGGAGGGTTTACCCTATTACCACATCACGGACTTAAGGAGGTGTGTCTCGTGGCTAAAAAAGTAGTAAAAGTTGTAAAATTGCAAATTCCTGCTGGAAAAGCTAACCCAGCACCACCAGTTGGACCTGCACTTGGTCAAGCCGGTGTTAACATCATGGGATTCTGTAAGGAGTTTAACGCTCGTACAGCTGACCAAGCTGGTTTAATCATTCCTGTTGAAATTTCGGTTTACGAAGACCGTTCATTTACATTTATTACAAAAACTCCACCTGCTGCAGTATTGCTTAAAAAAGCGGCTGGAATTGAGTCTGGTTCTGGTGAACCAAACCGTAATAAAGTGGCAACCGTTAAGCGCGATAAAGTACGCGAAATCGCTGAAACGAAAATGCCTGACTTAAACGCAGCAGACGTTGAAGCGGCAATGCGCATGGTTGAAGGTACTGCCCGCAGTATGGGTATTGTAATCGAGGATTAATTTGTTTCTTGTCGGGTTGCGAGTTTTAACAAGTTCGCAACCCTTATTCGTGGGAGGTTATTCCGCTATAACCACATAAGGAGGAAATTTTAAAATGGCTAAAAAAGGTAAAAAGTACGTTGAAGCTGCTAAGCTTGTAGATCGTTCAAAAGCTTACGACGTTTCTGAAGCAGTAGCTCTCGTTAAAAAAACAAACACAGCTAAATTCGACGCTACAGTTGAAGTGGCTTTCCGTCTTGGGGTTGACCCTCGTAAAAACGACCAGCAAATCCGTGGAGCAGTTGTGCTTCCAAACGGAACTGGTAAAACTCAGCGTGTTCTCGTTTTCGCAAAAGGCGAAAAAGCGAAAGAAGCTGAAGCTGCTGGTGCAGATTACGTTGGCGATACTGACTACATCAACAAAATTCAACAAGGCTGGTTCGATTTCGATGTAATCGTAGCTACACCTGACATGATGGGTGAAGTTGGTAAAATCGGTCGTGTACTTGGACCAAAAGGTTTAATGCCAAACCCTAAAACTGGTACAGTTACTTTCGAAGTTGAAAAAGCAATCGGCGAAATCAAAGCTGGTAAAGTTGAATACCGCGTTGATAAAGCTGGAAACATTCATGTTCCTATCGGTAAAGTTTCTTTCGAGGATGAAAAACTTGTTGAGAACTTCACAACAATGTACGATACAATCCTGAAAGCTAAACCTGCTGCAGCAAAAGGCGTTTACGTGAAAAACGTTGCTGTAACATCTACTATGGGACCTGGTGTCAAAGTAGACTCTTCAACTTTTAACGTAAAATAATATTGACATGACATCAACATTCTGATATGATTCAAAATGTTGTAAAATAGAATATCATTTATACCGTAGACAGTAGGGGCCTAACCGCTTAATTATCCTACCGAGGTGTATATTATCACAGCTATTACGTTACGTATGCTTGTATATACAGCCTCCATGTCTCATGGAGGCTTTTTATATGGAATCCGTCGTCTCAGTCGTGATCACCTAACGGTATAAGTGTTACACAAGAATCTACAGGAGGTGTAACCATGAGCAGCGCAATTGAAACAAAAAAAGTTGTTGTTGAAGAAATTGCTTCTAAACTGAAAGAAAGTAAATCAACGATCATCGTTGACTATCGCGGACTTAACGTTTCTGAAGTAACAGAACTTCGTAAACAGCTTCGCGAAGCTAACGTTGAGTTCAAAGTTTACAAAAATACGATGACTCGCCGTGCGGTTGAACAAGCTGAGCTTAATGGTTTGAATGATTTCTTAACTGGACCGAACGCGATTGCATTCAGCACTGAAGATGTTGTCGCTCCGGCTAAAGTTCTTAATGAGTTCGCTAAAAATCACGAAGCTCTTGAAATCAAAGCTGGCGTTATCGAAGGTAAAGTTTCTACTGTTGAAGAAGTGAAAGCTCTTGCTGAACTTCCATCACGCGAAGGCTTGCTTTCTATGTTGCTTAGCGTACTTCAAGCTCCAGTTCGCAACTTTGCTCTTGCTGCAAAAGCTGTGGCAGAACAAAAGGAAGAACAAGGCGCTTAATCTAATCAGTTTTTCATAAATTAAAACAAAATGGAGGAATTACAAATGGCTTTAAATATCGAAGAAATCATTGCTTCCGTTAAAGAAGCAACTGTACTTGAATTGAACGACCTAGTAAAAGCAATCGAAGAAGAATTTGGCGTAACTGCTGCTGCTCCTGTAGCTGTAGCTGGCGGAGCTGCTGCAGGCGGAGCTGCTGAAGAGCAAAGCGAATTCGACCTTATCCTTGCTGGTGCAGGTTCTCAAAAAATCAAAGTTATCAAAGTTGTACGTGAAATCACTGGTCTTGGCTTGAAAGAAGCTAAAGAACTTGTTGACAACACTCCAAAACCACTTAAAGAAGGTATTGCTAAAGAAGAAGCTGAAGAGCTTAAAGCTAAACTTGAAGAAGTTGGCGCTTCTGTAGAAGTTAAGTAATCTTCACTTACCTGTAGGGGAAGCTCGCTTTTATGAGGCGGGCTTTTTCTTTGCCATTCTTTAAGCCATGAAAAAAGGAGGTTCCGAGTATGAGTGAGCATTATTATTCAGAAAAACCTTCAGTAAAAAGCAACAAGCAAACCTGGTCTTTTAGGCTTCGTAATAAAGATTTCACGTTTACCAGTGACAGCGGGGTTTTTTCTAAAAAGGAAGTTGATTTTGGCTCCCGTCTGCTGATTGATTCTTTTGAAGAGCCTGAAGTTGAGGGCAGCTTTCTTGATGTAGGCTGCGGGTACGGCCCGATAGGTCTATCGCTGGCCAGCGACTTTAAAGACCGGACCATCCACATGATTGACGTTAATGAGAGAGCTGTAGAGCTATCAAATGAAAATGCAGAACGAAACGGAGTAACAAACGTTAAGATTTATCAGAGTGATTTGTTTTCGAACGTTGATTCTGCTCAAACATTTGCTTCTATTCTTACAAATCCCCCAATCCGAGCCGGAAAAAAAGTTGTCCATGCTATCTTTGAGAAAAGCGCTGAACACTTAAAAGCTTCAGGTGAGTTGTGGATCGTCATACAGAAAAAGCAAGGCGCGCCTTCTGCCATTGAAAAGCTCGAGGAACTGTTCGATGAAGTTTCTGTCGTTCAAAAAAAGAAAGGCTATTATATCATAAAAGCAAAAAAAGTTTGACTCGGTATTTTAGCTATGTTAATATTATAAAATGCCAATGTATATATTTTGCTTGATATGATGAATTGTCAATATCTATGTATAAATTATACAAGTATGGAAATGCTAATAAAATCGGTATTTGTTTTTGGATGTGGTTTTCTTAATTAGAAACCCTTTTTTCTTTTGTCTTGTAAAAGTATTTCTTTCTTTGGAAGAGATGCTTATTACACATATAATACGCATGATTTGAGGGGTGAATCAGTTGACAGGTCAACTAGTTCAGTATGGACGACACCGCCAGCGCAGAAGCTATGCTCGCATTAGCGAAGTGTTAGAATTACCAAATCTCATTGAAATTCAAACCTCTTCTTATCAGTGGTTTCTTGATGAGGGTCTTAGAGAGATGTTTCAAGACATATCACCAATTGAGGATTTCACTGGTAACCTCTCTCTTGAGTTCATTGATTATAGTTTAGGTGAGCCTAAATATCCTGTAGAGGAATCAAAAGAACGTGATGTGACTTACTCAGCTCCGCTAAGAGTGAAGGTTCGTTTAATTAACAAAGAAACTGGAGAGGTAAAAGACCAAGATGTCTTCATGGGTGATTTCCCTATTATGACAGATACAGGTACTTTTATCATTAACGGTGCGGAACGCGTTATCGTTTCCCAACTTGTTCGGTCTCCAAGTGTATATTTCAGTGGTAAAGTAGACAAAAACGGTAAAAAAGGTTTTACCGCAACTGTCATTCCAAACCGTGGCGCATGGTTAGAATACGAAACTGATGCGAAAGATGTTGTTTATGTCCGCATTGATCGCACACGTAAGTTGCCGGTTACGGTTCTTTTGCGTGCTCTCGGCTTCGGCTCCGATCAAGAGATTCTTGATCTCGTAGGAGAGAACGAATACCTGCGAAATACGCTTGATAAAGATAACACAGAAAACAGCGACAAAGCGCTGCTTGAAATTTACGAGCGTCTCCGTCCTGGAGAGCCGCCTACAGTAGAAAATGCGAAAAGCTTGCTTGATTCTCGTTTCTTTGATCCGAAACGATACGATCTTGCAAATGTAGGACGCTATAAAATTAATAAAAAACTTCATATTAAGAATCGCCTCTTTAATCAGAGACTTGCTGAAACGCTTGTTGACCCTGAAACAGGAGAAATCTTGGCTGAAAAAGGTCAGATTCTTGATAGAAGAACACTTGATAAAGTACTGCCATACTTAGAAAACGGAATCGGTTTCAGAAAGCTGTATCCGAATGGCGGCGTTGTTGAAGATGAAGTAACTCTTCAATCAATTAAAATCTTTGCTCCGACTGATCAAGAAGGAGAACAGGTTATTAATGTAATCGGCAATGCTTACATTGAAGAAGAGATCAAAAACATTACACCTGCTGATATTATTTCTTCTATCAGCTACTTCTTCAACCTGCTGCACGGAGTAGGCGACACAGATGATATCGATCATCTTGGAAACCGCCGTTTACGTTCTGTAGGTGAGCTTCTCCAGAACCAATTCCGTATCGGTTTAAGCCGTATGGAGCGTGTGGTTCGTGAGAGAATGTCAATTCAAGATACGAATACAATTACACCTCAGCAGCTGATTAATATTCGTCCTGTTATTGCGTCCATTAAAGAGTTCTTTGGAAGCTCTCAGCTTTCTCAATTCATGGATCAGACGAACCCGCTTGCTGAATTAACGCATAAGCGCCGTCTGTCAGCATTAGGACCGGGCGGATTAACACGTGAACGTGCCGGAATGGAAGTGCGTGACGTTCACTACTCCCACTATGGCCGTATGTGTCCGATTGAAACGCCTGAGGGCCCGAACATCGGTTTGATCAACTCACTTTCATCTTATGCAAAAGTAAACCGTTTTGGTTTTATCGAAACGCCATATCGCCGTGTTGACCCTGAAACAGGGAAGGTAACTGGCAGAATCGATTACTTAACTGCTGATGAAGAGGATAACTATGTTGTCGCTCAAGCGAACGCTCGTCTTGATGACGAAGGCGGATTTATTGATGACAGCATCGTAGCCCGTTTCCGCGGAGAGAACACCGTCGTTTCCAGAAACCGTGTGGACTACATGGATGTATCGCCTAAGCAGGTTGTTTCTGCTGCGACAGCATGTATCCCGTTCCTAGAAAACGATGACTCCAACCGTGCCCTCATGGGAGCGAACATGCAGCGTCAGGCTGTGCCTTTGATGCAGCCGGAAGCACCATTCGTTGGTACTGGTATGGAATACGTATCAGGTAAAGACTCTGGTGCCGCTGTTATTTGTAAACATCCTGGTATCGTTGAACGCGTAGAAGCGAAAAACGTCTGGGTTCGCCGTTATGAAGAAGTAGACGGTCAAAAAGTAAAAGGAAACCTGGATAAATACAGCCTGCTGAAATTTGTCCGCTCTAACCAAGGTACGTGCTACAACCAGCGTCCGATCGTAAGTGTCGGCGATGAAGTGGTAAAAGGAGAAATCCTTGCTGACGGTCCTTCTATGGAGCTTGGTGAACTTGCACTTGGCCGTAACGTAATGGTCGGCTTCATGACATGGGATGGCTACAACTATGAGGATGCCATCATCATGAGTGAACGCCTTGTGAAGGATGATGTTTATACATCTATCCACATCGAAGAATACGAATCAGAAGCACGTGATACGAAACTTGGACCTGAAGAAATCACTCGCGATATTCCAAACGTCGGTGAAGATGCGCTTCGCAATCTTGATGACCGCGGAATCATCCGTATTGGGGCAGAAGTAAAAGACGGAGATCTTCTTGTTGGTAAAGTAACGCCTAAAGGTGTAACTGAACTGACTGCTGAAGAACGCCTGCTTCACGCCATCTTTGGTGAAAAAGCCCGCGAGGTTCGTGATACTTCTCTTCGTGTGCCTCACGGCGGCGGCGGAATTATCCACGACGTTAAAGTCTTCAACCGTGAAGATGGAGACGAACTTCCTCCGGGTGTTAACCAGTTGGTACGCGTATATATCGTTCAGAAACGTAAGATTTCTGAAGGGGACAAAATGGCCGGTCGTCACGGTAACAAAGGTGTTATCTCTAAGATTCTTCCTGAAGAGGATATGCCTTACCTTCCTGACGGCACACCAATTGACATCATGCTTAACCCGCTGGGCGTACCATCACGTATGAACATCGGGCAGGTATTGGAGCTTCATATGGGTATGGCCGCTCGTTACCTTGGCATCCACATTGCATCTCCTGTATTTGACGGAGCGCGTGAAGAGGATGTTTGGGAAACACTTGAAGAAGCCGGCATGTCTCGTGACGCCAAAACGGTGCTTTACGACGGACGTACTGGAGAGCCGTTTGATAACCGCGTATCTGTCGGTATCATGTACATGATTAAACTGGCTCACATGGTTGACGATAAACTTCATGCGCGCTCTACAGGTCCTTACTCACTTGTTACGCAGCAGCCTCTTGGCGGTAAAGCGCAATTTGGCGGACAGCGTTTCGGTGAGATGGAAGTTTGGGCACTTGAAGCTTACGGTGCGGCTTACACTCTTCAAGAAATTCTGACTGTTAAGTCTGATGACGTGGTTGGACGTGTGAAAACATATGAAGCCATCGTTAAAGGCGACAACGTTCCAGAACCAGGTGTTCCGGAATCATTCAAAGTATTAATCAAAGAACTTCAAAGCTTAGGTATGGATGTCAAAATCCTTTCCGGTGATGAAGAAGAAATAGAAATGAGAGATTTAGAAGACGAAGAAGATGCGAAACAAGCTGACGGTCTGGCATTATCAGGTGATGAAGAGCCGGAAGAAACAGCATCTGCAGACGTTGAACGCGATGTAGTAACAAAAGAATAATCTCTAGTTATAAAGGCAAGTGACATCGGTTAATCCGAAGATAAAAAGGGAGGTAGGCCCCTTGCTAGATGTGAACAATTTTGAGTATATGAACATCGGTCTTGCTTCACCGGATAAAATCCGTTCATGGTCTTTTGGTGAAGTGAAAAAGCCTGAAACGATAAACTATCGTACGTTAAAACCTGAAAAGGACGGTCTATTCTGCGAACGCATTTTCGGACCGACTAAGGACTGGGAATGTCATTGCGGGAAGTACAAGCGAGTTCGTTATAAAGGCGTAGTTTGTGACCGCTGCGGAGTCGAAGTAACACGGGCTAAAGTCCGTCGTGAGAGAATGGGGCACATTGAACTGGCTGCCCCAGTTTCCCACATTTGGTATTTCAAAGGTATTCCAAGCCGTATGGGTCTTGTGCTGGATATGTCACCTCGTGCTTTAGAAGAAGTCATTTACTTTGCTTCTTACGTTGTAACTGATCCTGCAAACACACCGCTTGAAAAGAAACAGCTTCTGTCTGAGAAAGAATACCGTGCTTATCTTGATAAATACGGTAATAAATTCCAAGCATCAATGGGTGCAGAAGCGATTCATAAACTTCTTCAAGATATCGATCTTGTAAAAGAAGTTGATATGTTAAAAGAAGAGCTGAAAACATCACAAGGACAGCGCCGTACTCGTGCGATCAAACGCCTTGAAGTTTTAGAAGCCTTCCGTAACTCAGGAAACAAGCCTTCTTGGATGATCCTTGATGTGCTCCCTGTTATTCCTCCTGAGCTTAGACCGATGGTTCAGCTAGATGGCGGACGTTTTGCGACTTCTGATTTGAACGACCTTTATCGTCGTGTCATCAACCGTAACAATCGTTTGAAACGCCTTTTGGACCTTGGTGCGCCTAGCATTATCGTTCAAAACGAAAAACGTATGCTTCAAGAGGCTGTCGATGCCCTAATTGACAACGGCCGCCGCGGACGTCCTGTAACGGGTCCTGGTAACAGACCGTTAAAATCTCTTTCTCACATGCTGAAAGGGAAGCAAGGCCGTTTCCGTCAAAACCTTCTTGGTAAACGTGTCGATTACTCCGGACGTTCTGTAATCGTTGTTGGTCCTCATTTGAAAATGTACCAATGCGGTTTACCGAAGGAAATGGCGCTTGAGCTTTTCAAACCTTTCGTTATGAAAGAACTTGTTGAAAAAGGTCTTGCTCACAACATTAAGAGTGCGAAACGTAAAATTGAGCGCGTACAGCCTGAAGTATGGGATGTACTGGAATCAGTTATTAAGGAGCATCCGGTACTTCTGAACCGTGCCCCTACACTTCACAGATTAGGTATTCAGGCGTTTGAACCAACGCTTGTTGAAGGACGCGCAATCCGCCTTCACCCGCTCGTATGTACAGCTTATAACGCTGACTTTGACGGTGACCAAATGGCGGTTCACGTACCATTATCTGCTGAAGCACAAGCTGAAGCACGCATCTTGATGCTTGCTGCTCAAAACATCTTGAACCCTAAAGATGGTAAACCGGTTGTAACACCGTCTCAGGATATGGTACTGGGTAACTATTACCTGACACTTGAGCGTGCCGGTGCTGTCGGTGAAGGTATGGTCTTCAAGAATACAGACGAAGCGCTTCTTGCTTATCAAAACGGATATGTTCACCTTCATACGAGAGTAGCTGTTGCAGCTAACTCCCTTAAGAATGTGACATTTACCGAAGAACAGCGCTCAAAATTGTTAATTACAACTGTTGGTAAGCTTGTCTTCAATGAAATTCTTCCGGAATCATTCCCTTACATGAATGAGCCAACGAAGAGCAACATTGAAGAGAAAACACCTGACCGTTTCTTCTTAGAAAAAGGTGCCGATGTTAAAGCTGTCATTGAACAGCAGCCAATCAATGCACCGTTTAAAAAAGGTATTCTGGGTAAAATCATCGCGGAAATCTTTAAACGATTCCATATCACGGAAACGTCTAAAATGCTTGACCGCATGAAAAACCTAGGTTTCAAATATTCAACAAAAGCTGGTATTACAGTTGGGGTTTCTGACATCGTCGTACTCGATGATAAACAAGAAATTCTTGAGGAAGCGCAAAGCAAAGTTGATAACGTCATGAAGCAATTCCGACGTGGTCTAATCACAGAAGAAGAACGCTATGAGAGAGTTATCTCTATCTGGAGTGCTGCAAAAGACGTTATCCAAGGCAAACTGATGAAATCACTTGATGAGCTCAACCCGATCTACATGATGAGTGACTCTGGTGCCCGTGGTAACGCGTCTAACTTTACGCAGCTTGCCGGAATGCGCGGCCTGATGGCCAACCCGGCTGGACGTATCATTGAATTACCGATCAAATCAAGTTTCCGTGAAGGTCTGACAGTATTGGAGTACTTTATCTCCACTCACGGTGCGCGTAAAGGTCTTGCCGATACCGCCCTTAAAACTGCTGACTCAGGTTACCTTACACGCCGTCTCGTTGACGTTGCGCAGGATGTTATCATCCGTGAAACTGATTGCGGAACTGACCGAGGCATCCTTGCTAAGCCACTTAAAGAAGGAACTGAAACCATTGAGCGCTTAGAAGAACGCTTAATCGGCCGTTTTGCACGAAAACAAGTGAAGCACCCTGAAACAGGTGAAGTGCTTGTAAATGAAAACGAACTGATCGATGAAGATAAAGCACTGGAGATTGTAGAAGCCGGCATTGAAGAAGTGTGGATCCGTTCTGCCTTCACATGTAATACGCCTCATGGTGTATGTAAACGATGCTATGGCCGAAATCTTGCAACTGGCTCCGATGTTGAAGTCGGTGAAGCGGTCGGTATCATTGCTGCCCAATCAATCGGTGAGCCTGGTACACAGTTAACAATGCGTACATTCCATACAGGCGGGGTTGCCGGAGACGATATCACACAGGGTCTTCCGCGTATCCAAGAGCTTTTCGAAGCGCGTAATCCGAAAGGTCAGGCAACAATTACAGAAATCGACGGTACAGTCGTTGAGATCAATGAAGTTCGTGATAAGCAACAGGAAATTGTGGTTCAAGGCGCAGTGGAAACACGTTCTTATACGGCACCTTATAACTCCCGCCTGAAAGTAGCGGAAGGAGATAAAATTACTCGAGGCCAAGTACTGACAGAAGGTTCAATCGATCCGAAAGAGCTTCTTAAAGTGACTGACCTGACAACTGTTCAAGAGTATCTTCTCCATGAGGTTCAAAAGGTTTACCGTATGCAGGGTGTTGAAATCGGTGATAAACACGTAGAAGTAATGGTTCGCCAGATGCTTCGCAAAGTTCGTGTGATTGACGCTGGTGACACTGATGTGCTTCCAGGTACATTGCTTGATATTCACCAATTTACTGAAGCGAACAAAAAGGTATTGCTTGAAGGCAATCGTCCTGCTACAGGCCGTCCTGTCTTACTCGGTATTACAAAAGCATCTCTTGAAACTGATTCATTCTTATCTGCTGCTTCCTTCCAGGAAACAACACGTGTCCTTACAGACGCAGCGATCAAAGGTAAGCGTGACGAGCTTCTCGGCTTGAAAGAGAATGTTATCATCGGTAAGCTTGTTCCTGCTGGTACAGGTATGATGAAATACCGTAAAGTAAAACCAGTTTCAAATGTTCAGCCGACTGAAGACATGGTTCCGGTTGAATAACTGATTTAAAGCTGCTGAAAGACTGCCAAAACAGTCTTTCAGCAGATATTTTTAATAAAAAATCACTCTATGAGAAGTACGAAACTAAAAAATGTCATACCTTGTTGACATTCGTCTCCTAGAATGATAATATAACCAAGGTGCTCGAAATAAACCTGTTACTTTGGAGGATATGTTTATGTCTTATGATAAAGTATCACAGGCCAAATCAATTATTATTGGTACGAAGCAAACAGTGAAAGCTCTAAAACGAGGTTCAGTAAAGGAAGTAGTCGTTGCAAAAGACGCAGATCCGATCCTCACGTCAAGTGTTGTTTCACTTGCGGAAGATCAAGGTATCTCTGTCTTAATGGTTGAATCCATGAAAAAGCTCGGCAAAGCCTGCGGAATTGAGGTAGGAGCAGCCGCTGTTGCCATTATTTTATAACGTACTTTTGTTTTTACGTAAGATTTATCTTATGTAAAGACATTGTTTTTTGCCTTTTGATGAACCACCTGGGTATGTGGGTTATAAAACGTAACGAAGGGAGGAAAAAATCATGCCTACAATTAATCAGCTAATTCGCAAAGGACGCGTGAGTAAAGTAGAAAACTCAAAGTCTCCTGCACTTAACAAAGGATACAACAGCTTTAAAAAAGAGCACACTAATGTATCTTCTCCACAAAAACGCGGGGTATGTACTCGTGTTGGTACAATGACACCGAAAAAACCGAACTCAGCACTTCGTAAATATGCTCGTGTTCGTTTAACTAACGGAATCGAGGTTACTGCTTACATTCCTGGTATCGGTCACAACCTGCAAGAGCACAGTGTTGTACTTATCCGCGGCGGACGTGTAAAAGACTTACCAGGGGTACGTTACCACATCGTTCGTGGTGCGCTTGACACTGCTGGAGTTGAAAACCGTGCACAAGGCCGTTCTAAATACGGTACGAAAAAACCTAAAGCAAAATAATAAACGAAAATACGCATAATTGATGAAGGGAGGATATTCAGATGCCACGTAAAGGTCCTGTAGCAAAAAGAGACGTTTTACCTGATCCGATTTACAACTCTAAGCTTGTATCTCGTCTAATCAACAAAATGATGATCGATGGTAAAAAAGGTAAGTCTCAAACAATCCTATACAAGTCATTCGATATCATTAAAGAACGTACTGGCAATGATGCAATGGAGGTTTTCGAACAAGCATTGAAAAACATCATGCCTGTACTTGAAGTAAAAGCACGCCGTGTAGGTGGTGCGAACTACCAAGTTCCTGTAGAAGTTCGTCCTGAACGTCGTACGACTCTTGGACTTCGCTGGTTAGTTAACTACGCGCGTCTTCGCGGAGAAAAAACGATGGAAGAGCGTTTAGCTAACGAAATCCTTGACGCAGCTAACAACACTGGTGCTGCTGTTAAGAAACGTGAAGATACTCATAAGATGGCTGAAGCAAACAAAGCATTTGCTCACTATCGTTGGTAGGATTTATATACTAAAAAACACAATTTCCTAATAAGGAAGGAGAAATTACCCAATGGCAAGAGAGTTCTCCTTAGAAAATACTCGTAATATCGGAATCATGGCTCACATTGATGCCGGTAAAACGACTACTACAGAACGTATCTTGTTCTATACTGGTCGTATCCACAAAATTGGTGAAACTCACGAAGGAGCTTCACAAATGGACTGGATGGAGCAGGAACAAGAACGTGGTATCACAATCACTTCCGCTGCGACAACTGCACAGTGGAAAGGATACCGCGTAAACATCATCGATACTCCAGGACACGTAGACTTCACAGTTGAAGTTGAACGTTCTCTTCGTGTACTTGATGGTGCTGTTGCTGTACTTGACGCGCAATCAGGCGTTGAGCCTCAAACAGAAACTGTTTGGCGTCAGGCAACAACTTACGGAGTACCGCGTATCGTTTTTGTTAACAAAATGGACAAAATCGGTGCAGACTTCCTTTACTCTGTAGGAACTTTAAGAGACCGTCTTCAAGCAAACGCTCATGCAATTCAATTGCCGATCGGTGCTGAAGATAACTTCGAAGGTATCATCGATCTTGTAGAAAACGTTGCGTATTTCTACGAAGATGACCTCGGAACTCGCTCTGATGCGAAAGAAATCCCTGAAGAGTACAAAGAGCAAGCTGAAGAGCTTCGCAACAGTCTCATTGAAGCTGTATGTGAGCTTGATGAAGAGCTTATGGACAAATACCTTGAGGGTGAAGAAATCACTATTGACGAGTTAAAAGCAGGTATCCGTAAAGGTACATTAAATGTTGAATTCTACCCTGTTCTTGTTGGTTCTGCCTTCAAAAACAAAGGTGTTCAACTAGTACTTGATGCTGTTCTTGACTACCTTCCTGCACCAACTGACGTTGCTGCAATCAAAGGTGTACGTCCTGATACAAATGAAGAGATTGAGCGCCATTCTTCTGATGATGAGCCATTCTCTGCATTAGCATTTAAAGTTATGACTGACCCTTACGTTGGTAAGTTGACGTTCTTCCGTGTGTACTCTGGAACACTTGATTCCGGTTCATACGTGAAAAACTCTACTAAAGGCAAACGTGAGCGTGTTGGACGTATCCTTCAAATGCACGCTAACAGCCGTGAAGAAATCTCTACTGTATACGCAGGCGATATCGCAGCTGCTGTAGGTCTAAAAGATACGACTACTGGAGATACTCTATGTGATGAGAAGGATCTTGTTATCCTCGAATCAATGGAATTCCCAGAACCAGTTATCGACGTTGCTATTGAGCCTAAATCAAAAGCCGACCAAGATAAAATGGGTATCGCTTTAGCGAAACTTGCTGAAGAAGATCCTACATTCCGTACTCAAACAAACCCAGAAACTGGCCAAACGATCATCTCTGGTATGGGTGAACTTCACCTTGATATCATTGTTGACCGTATGAAACGCGAATTTAAAGTAGAAGCCAACGTTGGTGCTCCTCAGGTTGCGTACCGTGAAACATTCCGTTCCGGTGCAAAAGTTGAAGGTAAATTCGTACGTCAGTCTGGTGGACGCGGTCAGTTCGGACACGTTTGGATCGAATTCGAACCAAACGAAGAAGGCGCTGGCTTTGAATTTGAAAATGCGATTGTCGGTGGGGTAGTTCCTCGTGAATACATCCCAGCTGTTCAAGCAGGTCTTGAAGATTCACTTGAAAATGGTGTACTAGCAGGCTTCCCGCTTATCGACATTAAAGCAAAACTTTTCGATGGTTCTTACCATGATGTTGACTCAAACGAAATGGCATTTAAAATTGCTGCTTCTATGGCATTGAAAAATGCAGTCAGCAAATGTAACCCAGTTCTTCTTGAACCAATCATGAAAGTAGAAGTGGTTATTCCAGAAGAATACATGGGAGATATCATGGGTGATGTTACTTCACGTCGCGGACGCGTAGAAGGTATGGAAGCACGCGGTAACGCTCAAGTTGTTCGTGCTATGGTTCCTCTTGCTGAAATGTTCGGTTACGCTACTGCACTTCGTTCTAATACGCAAGGTCGCGGTACGTTTACTATGCACATGGATCACTACGAAGAAGTGCCGAAGAGCATTGCAGAAGAAATTATCAAAAAAAATAAAGGCGAATAATTGATTTTGCCGCTTAACTCAAGTATAACTACTATTGTAAGATGAGGAAGTGAAAGCTTTCTTTCACTTCCTATCACTCTATACATTACTAATTAAAAGCTCTTAAGGAGGATTTTAGAATGGCTAAAGAAAAATTCGACCGTTCCAAATCACATGCCAATATCGGTACAATTGGACACGTTGACCATGGTAAAACAACTTTAACTGCTGCTATCACAACAGTACTTCATAAGAAATCTGGTAAAGGTACAGCTATGGCGTACGATCAAATTGATGGTGCTCCAGAAGAACGTGAGCGCGGTATCACAATCTCTACTGCACACGTTGAGTACGAAACTGAAACTCGTCACTATGCACACGTTGACTGCCCAGGACACGCTGACTATGTTAAAAACATGATCACTGGTGCTGCGCAAATGGACGGAGCTATCCTTGTAGTATCTGCTGCTGATGGCCCAATGCCACAAACTCGTGAGCACATCCTTCTTTCTAAAAACGTTGGTGTACCATACATCGTTGTATTCCTAAACAAATGCGACATGGTAGACGACGAAGAGCTTCTTGAACTAGTTGAAATGGAAGTTCGCGATCTTCTTAGCGAATACGACTTCCCTGGTGATGATGTACCAGTAATCAAAGGTTCTGCTCTTAAAGCTCTTGAAGGTGACGCTGAGTACGAAGCGAAAATCTTCGAACTTATGGATGCGGTTGATGAGTACATCCCAACTCCAGAACGCGACACTGAAAAACCATTCATGATGCCAGTTGAGGATGTATTCTCAATCACTGGTCGTGGTACAGTAGCAACTGGCCGTGTAGAACGCGGACAAGTTAAAGTCGGTGACGAAGTTGAAATCATCGGTCTTCAAGAAGAGAACAAGAAAACAACTGTTACAGGTGTTGAAATGTTCCGTAAGCTTCTTGATTATGCTGAAGCTGGTGACAACATTGGTGCCCTTCTTCGCGGTGTATCTCGTGAAGAAATCCAACGTGGTCAAGTACTTGCGAAACCAGGTACAATCACTCCGCACAGCAAATTCAAAGCTGAAGTTTACGTTCTTTCTAAAGAAGAGGGTGGACGTCATACTCCATTCTTCTCTAACTACCGTCCTCAGTTCTACTTCCGTACAACTGACGTAACTGGTATCATCCATCTTCCAGAAGGCGTAGAAATGGTTATGCCTGGAGATAACACTGAAATGAACGTTGAACTTATCTCTACAATCGCTATCGAAGAAGGAACTCGTTTCTCTATTCGTGAAGGCGGACGTACTGTTGGTTCAGGCGTTGTTTCTACAATCACTGAGTAATAGTATGATGATAAACGAGACCCCCTGTGGGTCTCGTTTTTTTGTTTACTTGTCTTTTTCTTGTATAATAAGACCTATCATATCCGAGGGGCTAATTTTTATGATTCCTGAAAAGAGATCAATCGCAATCATGAAAGAACTGAGCATTGAAAATACAAAACAAATGCTGATGATTAATGGGGCTGATGTAAAAAATCCATTGCTGCTTTTTTTACATGGCGGACCGGGGACCCCCCAAATCGGTTATGTTAGGCATTATCAAAAAGAGCTTGAACAGCATTTTACAGTAGTACATTGGGATCAAAGAGGATCCGGGCTTTCTTATTCAAAACGAATTCCTCATCACTCCATGACAATCAGCCATTTTGTTAAAGATGCAATTCAAGTCACTCAATGGCTCCTAGACCATTTTTCAAAAACAAAACTATATCTTACTGGCCATTCTTGGGGCTCACTGCTAGCGCTCCATGTACTGCAGCAGCATCCGGATTTGTTTTATGCGTATTATGGAATCAGCCAGGTTGTTAACCCTCACTATGAAGAATCAGCTGCTTATCATTATCTACGTGAAATGTCTGATACAAAGAGAGTGAGTATAGTATCTTTGCTTATACGCTTCATTGGCCCTCCGCCTTGGGAGAAGGATATCCAGCATATTATCTATCGGTTTTGTGTCGAGATGGGCAGGGGAGGATTTACTCACCATCGTCGTCAAAGCCTTGCTATATTATTTCAAATGCTTACTGGTAATGAGTATGGAATAAAAAACATGCACAAATTCCTCAATGGACAGCGATTCACAAATAAACATTTAACTGATGAGTTGTACAATTTTAATGCATTCAAATCAGTTCCTTCTATTAAAGTACCGTGCTTTTTCATTTCGGGGAGACATGATTTAATTGTTCCTGCTGAAATATCGAAACAGTATTATCAAGAGCTTGAGGCACCTGAAAAGCGCTGGCTTCAATTTGAGAATTCGGCTCACAGCCCGCATGTCGAGGAGCCGTCATTATTCGCAAGCACACTGAGTAGCCACGCACTGTACCACTTACGATAGATCCTTGATAAATAAGAAAAACACCTGTATAATAAAAAAAGTGTGCAAAACCATGCATATTCTAAATAAGTCTTGCAACATACGTCTATTTTCTGTATAATGGTGTATGTTGGTCTTTGACTGCGATGAAGTGAGAGGTTGCTGACACACCCGGCCGCTTTGCCATGGCAAGGTGTTCAGGTTTTTCTCACGGAGAACTGTCTAACTTGATGTAGGCGAAAAGGAGGGAAAATAATGGCAAAACAAAAAATTCGTATTCGTTTGAAAGCATATGATCATAGAATCCTTGATCAATCTGCAGAGAAGATTGTTGAAACGGCAAAACGTTCTGGTGCTAGCGTATCTGGTCCGATCCCGTTACCGACTGAAAAATCAGTTTACACAATCCTTCGTGCGGTGCACAAATACAAAGATTCTCGTGAGCAATTTGAAATGCGTACACATAAACGTTTAATCGATATTGTGAACCCAACACCACAAACTGTTGATGCTCTCATGCGATTAGACTTACCATCTGGTGTCGATATCGAAATCAAACTTTAATTCTAAAATATAGAATGATCTTAATAGGAGGTGTGACGAATGACCAAAGGAATCTTAGGAAGAAAAATTGGTATGACGCAAGTATTCGCTGAAAATGGTGATCTTATTCCGGTAACTGTTATCGAGGCTGCTCCAAACGTTGTTCTTCAAAAGAAATCAACTGAAAACGACGGTTATGAAGCAATCCAGCTTGGTTTTGACGACAAGCGTGAAAAGCTTTCTAACAAACCTGAAAAAGGGCACGTTGCAAAAGCGGAAACTGCTCCTAAGCGCTTCGTTAAAGAATTACGCGGAGTGGAAATGGATGCGTATGAAGTTGGTCAGGAAGTCAAGGTTGAAATTTTCTCTGCTGGAGAAATCGTAGATGTAACAGGAGTATCTAAAGGTAAAGGTTTCCAAGGTGCGATCAAGCGCCACGGACAATCTCGCGGACCTATGTCTCACGGTTCACGCTACCACCGTCGTCCTGGTTCAATGGGACCTGTAGATCCTAACCGTGTATTCAAAGGTAAATTATTACCTGGACGTATGGGCGGAGAGCAAATCACTGTTCAAAACCTTGAAATCGTAAAAGTTGATGCAGAACGCAATCTTCTTTTGATCAAAGGTAACGTACCTGGTGCGAAGAAATCTTTAATCACTGTTAAAAGTGCTGTTAAATCTAAATAACTCTCTTAGGAAAGGAGGAAATTGATCATGCCAAAAGTAGCATTATACAACCAAAACGGTTCTACTGCTGGTGACATCGAATTAAACGCTTCTGTATTTGGTATCGAACCAAATGAGAGTGTTGTATTCGACGCTATTCTTATGCAAAGAGCTTCCTTACGTCAAGGATCTCATAAAGTAAAAAATCGTTCTGAAGTACGCGGCGGAGGTCGTAAACCATGGCGTCAAAAAGGTACTGGACGTGCCCGTCAAGGTTCTATCCGTTCACCGCAATGGCGCGGAGGTGGTGTCGTATTCGGCCCAACACCACGCAGCTATTCTTATAAATTACCTAAAAAAGTTCGCCGCTTGGCAATCAAATCAGTATTGTCTTCTAAAGTGAACGACAACAACATCATCGTTCTTGAAGATCTTACTCTTGATACGGCTAAAACAAAAGAAATGGCAGCTATCCTTAAAGGGTTATCTGTTGAGAAAAAAGCTTTAATCGTAACTGCGGATGCTAACGAAGCAGTGGCTTTATCTGCTCGCAATATTCCTGGAGTTACTGTAGTTGAAGCTAACGGAATCAACGTTTTAGACGTTGTCAACCACGAGAAGCTTCTGATTACAAAAGCAGCGGTTGAAAAAGTAGAGGAGGTGCTTGCATAATGAAAGATCCTCGTGATGTTCTAAAGCGCCCCGTCATTACTGAACGTTCTGCTGATTTAATGGCTGAAAAGAAATATACTTTTGAAGTTGATGTAAGAGCTAACAAAACAGAAGTGAAAGACGCGGTTGAAAGCATCTTTGGTGTGAAAGTTGACAAAGTCAACATCATGAACTACAAAGGTAAATCAAAACGTGTCGGACGCTACACTGGTATGACTAGCCGTCGCAGAAAAGCGATCGTAAAACTTACTGCAGACAGCAAAGAAATCGAAATTTTTGAAGCTTAATTATCTGTAAAAAGAAGGAGGGAAATTCAAAATGGCGATTAAAAAGTATAAACCGACCTCTAATGGACGTCGTGGCATGACAACTTCAGATTTTGCTGAAATCACGACTGACAAGCCGGAAAAATCCTTGCTTGCTCCCCTTCACAAAAAAGGTGGACGTAACAACCAAGGTAAATTGACTGTACGTCACCAAGGTGGCGGACATAAACGCCAATACCGTGTTATCGACTTCAAACGCGATAAAGATGGTATACCTGGACGCGTTGCTACAGTTGAATACGATCCAAACCGTTCAGCTAACATCGCTCTAATCAACTATGCAGACGGAGAAAAACGTTACATTCTTGCTCCTAAAGGAATTCAAGTGGGTACTGAAATCATGTCAGGTCCTGAAGCTGACATTAAAGTAGGTAATGCACTACCACTTATCAACATCCCTGTTGGTACAGTTGTGCATAACATTGAATTAAAACCTGGTAAAGGCGGACAGCTCGTACGTTCAGCTGGTACATCTGCTCAGGTTCTTGGTAAAGAAGGTAAATACGTTCTTGTACGTCTTAACTCTGGAGAAGTTCGCATGATTCTTTCTGCTTGCCGTGCTTCTATCGGTCAAGTAGGTAACGAACAGCACGAACTTATCAACATTGGTAAAGCTGGACGTTCTCGCTGGAAAGGCATCCGTCCTACAGTTCGTGGTTCTGTAATGAACCCTAACGATCACCCACACGGTGGTGGTGAAGGACGTGCGCCAATCGGACGTAAATCACCAATGTCTCCATGGGGCAAACCGACTCTTGGATTCAAGACACGTAAGAAAAAGAACAAATCCGATAAATTTATCGTACGTCGTCGTAAAAATAAATAACGGGGTTGTCTACGGTTCACTTCGGACCGTAGTGCAATCACGAAGGGAGGTTCCAAAATGGCTCGCAGCTTGAAAAAAGGACCATTTGTCGATGGACACTTGATGACAAAAATCGAGAAATTAAATGAAACAGACAAGAAACAAGTCGTAAAAACTTGGTCTCGTCGTTCTACTATTTTCCCACAGTTTATTGGTCACACAATCGCAGTCTATGACGGACGTAAACACGTGCCTGTATTCATCTCTGAAGATATGGTAGGGCACAAGTTGGGTGAATTCGCTCCAACTCGTACGTACAAAGGTCATGCTAGTGATGACAAAAAAACAAGACGCTAAGAGAGGAGGCTTTTAAATGCAAGCTAAAGCTGTTGCAAGAACAGTCCGTATTGCTCCTCGTAAAGCACGTCTAGTAATGGACCTGATTCGAGGCAAGCAAGTAGGTGAGGCAGTATCAATCTTGAACCTTACACCAAGAGCTGCTTCTCCAATTATCGAGAAAGTATTAAAATCCGCTATTGCAAATGCTGAGCATAACTATGAAATGGACGCTAACAACCTGGTTATTTCTCAAGCATTCGTTGACGAAGGCCCTACGTTAAAAAGATTCCGCCCACGTGCTATGGGACGTGCGAGCCAAATCAACAAACGTACGAGCCACATTACAATCGTTGTATCAGAAAAGAAGGAGGGATAAGTAGTGGGTCAAAAGGTAAATCCAGTCGGTCTTCGTATCGGAGTCATTCGTGATTGGGAATCTAAGTGGTACGCTGGTAAAGATTACGCTGACTTCCTGCACGAAGATTTAAAAATTCGTGAATACATTAGCAAACGCCTTTCTGACGCTTCTGTTTCTAAAGTAGAAATCGAGCGTGCAGCAAACCGCGTTAACATTACGATCCACACAGCTAAGCCTGGTATGGTTATTGGTAAAGGCGGTTCTGAAGTTGAAGCACTTCGCAAAGCCCTTAACAGCCTTACTGGCAAGCGTGTACACATTAACATTCTTGAAATCAAAAGAGCAGATCTTGATGCACAGCTAGTTGCTGACAACATCGCTCGTCAATTAGAAAACCGTGTTTCTTTCCGCCGTGCACAGAAACAACAAATCCAACGTACTATGCGCGCTGGAGCACAAGGTGTGAAAACAATGGTTTCTGGTCGTCTTGGCGGTGCAGATATCGCTCGTTCTGAATACTACAGTGAAGGAACTGTTCCATTGCACACATTACGTGCGGACATTGACTATGCAACATCAGAAGCTGATACTACTTACGGTAAGCTTGGTGTAAAAGTCTGGATCTATCGTGGAGAGGTTCTTCCTACTAAGAAGAAAACTGAGGAAGGAGGAAAATAATATGTTATTACCAAAACGCGTTAAATATCGCAGAGAGCATCGCGGAAAAATGCGTGGCCGTGCGAAAGGCGGTACTGAAGTACATTTCGGTGAGTTCGGTATCCAAGCTCTTGAAGCTTCTTGGATCACTAACCGTCAAATCGAAGCTGCACGTATTGCGATGACTCGTTACATGAAACGTGGCGGTAAAGTTTGGATCAAAATTTTCCCTTCTAAACCTTACACTGCTAAACCACTTGAGGTACGTATGGGATCCGGTAAAGGGGCTCCAGAAGGTTGGGTAGCTGTTGTAAAACCGGGCAAAGTTTTATTTGAAATTTCTGGTGTGTCTGAAGAGGTTGCTCGTGAAGCGCTTCGTCTTGCATCTCACAAATTGCCAATTAAAACGAAGTTCGTAAAACGTGAAGAAATTGGTGGTGAATCAAATGAAAGCTAATGAAATTCGTGACCTTACCACTGCTGAAATTGAACAAAAAGTAAAGTCTCTTAAAGAAGAACTTTTCAATCTTCGCTTTCAATTAGCGACAGGACAACTTGAAAATACTGCTCGCATTCGTGAAGTGCGCAAAGCTATCGCGCGCATGAAAACTGTGATTCGTGAAAGAGAAATTGCTGCTAATAAATAATCACTGAGGGGAGGTCGTGAGCATGAGCGAACGTAACCAACGCAAAGTTTACCAAGGCCGTGTTGTTTCTGACAAAATGGATAAAACCATCACTGTTGTTGTTGAAACATACAAAAAACATACACTTTACGGTAAACGCGTAAAATACTCAAAAAAATTCAAAGCACATGATGAAAATAATCAAGCTAAAATCGGTGACATCGTAAAGATCATGGAAACTCGTCCATTGTCTGCAACTAAGCGTTTCCGTCTAGTTGAAGTTGTCGAAGAAGCTGTTATTATCTAATAAAGTTCGGAATTCTTTTTCCGAAGGGAGGTAACAAATAATGATTCAACAAGAGACTCGTTTAAAAGTAGCTGACAACTCTGGCGCACGTGAAGTACTTACTATTAAAGTTCTTGGTGGTTCTGGACGTAAAACAGCTAACATTGGTGATGTAATTGTTTGCACGGTTAAACAAGCAACACCAGGAGGCGTTGTCAAAAAAGGTGAAGTCGTAAAAGCTGTTATCGTTCGCACGAAAAGCGGAGCGCGCAGAAGTGACGGTTCATACATCAGCTTCGATGAGAATGCATGTGTTATCATCCGTGACGACAAGAGCCCACGCGGAACTCGTATCTTCGGACCAGTTGCTCGTGAATTGCGTGAAAACAACTTTATGAAAATTGTTTCTCTAGCTCCAGAAGTTATCTAATGAAATAAATGCCTTACTCAAGGAGGTGCGATCAGGATGCATGTAAAAAAAGGCGATAAAGTTATGGTTATCTCTGGTAAAGATAAAGGCAAACAAGGAACAATCCTTGCTGCTTTCCCTAAAAAGGACCGCGTTTTAGTTGAAGGTGTTAACATGGTAAAGAAACACTCTAAACCAACTCAAGCTAACCCTCAAGGCGGTATTTCTAATCAAGAGGCGCCAATTCATGTATCAAACGTTATGCCGCTCGATCCTAAAACAGGTGAAGTGACTCGCGTAGGATACAAAGTGGAAGATGGCAAAAAAGTTCGTGTTGCAAAAAAATCTGGGCAAGTTCTAGATAAATAGTATTAAAAGGAAGGGAGGTCTATCTCATGAACCGCCTTAAAGAAAAGTACAATAAAGAAATTGCACCTGCTTTAATGACTAAGTTCAACTATGATTCAGTCATGCAAGTGCCTAAAATCGAAAAAATCGTAATCAACATGGGTGTTGGTGACGCTGTTCAAAACGCGAAAGCAATCGACAGTGCTGTTGAAGAATTAACGTTTATCGCAGGTCAAAAACCTGTCGTTACTCGTGCGAAGAAATCAATTGCTGGATTCCGTCTTCGTGAGGGAATGCCTATCGGTGCGAAAGTAACTCTTCGCGGAGAGCGCATGTATGATTTCCTTGATAAACTTATTTCTGTATCTTTACCGCGTGTACGTGACTTCCGCGGGGTTTCTAAAAAATCTTTCGACGGTCGCGGTAACTACACACTTGGTATCAAAGAACAGTTAATCTTCCCTGAAATTGACTACGATAAAGTAACAAAGGTTCGCGGAATGGACATCGTTATCGTAACAACTGCTAATACTGACGAAGAAGCTCGTGAGCTATTAACTCAAGTAGGTATGCCGTTCCAGAAATAATCAATGAAAGGGAGGCGAAATCGTGGCTAAAAAGTCTATGATTGCGAAACAACAACGTACACCAAAGTTTAAAGTACAAGAGTACACACGCTGTGAACGCTGCGGACGTCCGCATTCAGTCATTCGTAAATTTAAACTTTGCCGTATTTGTTTCCGTGAGCTTGCATATAAAGGACAAATTCCTGGCGTGAAAAAAGCCAGCTGGTAATCCCCAAGAAAGGGAAGGAGGTAATTATATAATGGTTATGACAGATCCAATTGCAGATATGCTAACTCGTATTCGCAATGCAAACATGGTACGTCATGAGAAGCTTGAAATTCCTGCTTCTAAATTGAAAAGAGAAATTGCTGAAATTTTAAAGCGTGAAGGTTTCATTCGTGACGTTGAGTTCGTAGAAGACAGCAAACAAGGTATCATCCGCGTTTTCTTGAAATACGGACAAAACAACGAGCGCGTTATCACTGGTCTTAAAAGAATCAGCAAGCCTGGTTTGCGTGTTTATGCTAAATCAAATGAAGTACCTCGCGTACTTAACGGTCTTGGAATCGCGATTATTTCTACATCACAAGGTGTTTTAACGGACAAAGAAGCCCGTGCAAAACAAGCTGGTGGAGAAGTTCTAGCATACGTTTGGTAAGAAGTTTAACATGAATGGAGGTGTTTGGTATGTCTCGTGTAGGTAAGAAGTTACTTGAGATTCCTTCTGATGTTACAGTAACGTTAAACGATAACAACACTGTAGCTGTGAAAGGACCAAAAGGAGAATTAACTCGTACGTTTCACCCTGATATGGAAATTAAAGTAGAGGACAATGTGCTTACAGTCACTCGTCCTTCTGATCAAAAAGAGCACCGTGCACTGCATGGTACAACTCGCAGTCTGCTTGGCAACATGGTTGAAGGTGTATCTAAAGGATTTGAAAGAGGTTTGGAATTAGTCGGTGTCGGTTACCGTGCGTCTAAATCCGGAAATAAACTTGTTTTAAACGTTGGATACTCTCACCCTGTTGAGATCGTTCCTGAAGAAGGCATCGAAATCGAAGTTCCTTCTCAAACTAAAGTAGTTGTAAAAGGTACAGACAAAGAACGTGTAGGAGCTATTGCTGCTAACATCCGCGCTGTACGTTCTCCAGAGCCTTACAAAGGTAAAGGAATCCGCTACGAAGGTGAAGTTGTTCGCCGCAAAGAAGGTAAATCTGCTAAGTAAGATCGCTTAAAGTGAAGAAAGGAGTGACCTAGATGATTACGAAAACTAGCAAAAATGCTGCTCGTCTTAAAAGACATGCTCGTGTTCGCGCTAAACTTTCCGGTACTGCTGAAAGACCGCGTCTGAACGTTTTCCGTTCTAACAAGCACATTTACGCTCAAATCATCGATGATGTAAATGGTGTTACACTTGCTAGTGCATCTACTCTCGATAAAGACTTGAACGTTGAAAGCACTGGAGATACTTCTGCTGCTACTAAAGTTGGAGAATTAGTTGCAAAACGCGCTGCTGAAAAAGGCGTTTCTGACGTAGTATTTGACCGTGGCGGATACTTATACCATGGACGTGTAAAAGCTTTGGCTGATGCCGCTCGTGAAGCTGGACTTAAATTTTAATAAAAGAAGGAGGGACACATGATTATGCGTCGTATTGACCCAAGCAAATTAGAGTTAGAAGAACGCTTAGTTACGGTTAACCGCGTAGCGAAAGTTGTTAAAGGTGGTCGTCGTTTCCGCTTCGCAGCTCTAGTCGTTGTCGGTGACAAAAACGGACACGTAGGATTCGGTACTGGTAAAGCACAAGAAGTACCAGAAGCGATCCGCAAAGCTGTTGAAGATGCGAAAAAGAATTTAATTGAAGTACCAATGGTTGGAACTACAATTCCACATGAAATCATCGGACGTTTCGGTGCAGGTAACATCTTGTTAAAACCTGCTTCTGAAGGTACTGGAGTTATCGCTGGAGGCCCTGTACGTGCGGTACTTGAGCTTGCTGGTGTATCTGACATCCTTTCTAAGTCTTTAGGTTCTAACACACCGATCAACATGATTCGTGCAACACTTCAAGGCTTAAGTGAACTTAAGCGTGCTGAAGAGGTTGCGAAGCTTCGTGGAAAATCTGTAGAAGAACTGTTAGGATAAGGAGGGAACATTAATGGCTAAATTAGAAATTACCCTCAAACGAAGTGTAATCGGTCGCCCGGAAGATCAACGCGTTACTGTTAGAACGCTTGGTTTAAAGAAAACAAACCAAACTGTTGTTCATGAAGACAACGCTGCGATCCGTGGCATGATTAATAAAGTATCTCATTTAGTTTCTGTTAAAGAACAATAAAAATAATTGATCGGATAAGGAGGTGTCCTAATGAAACTTCATGAATTAAAACCTTCAGAAGGTTCACGCAAAACGCGTAATCGCGTAGGTCGTGGTATTGGTTCTGGCAACGGTAAAACAGCTGGTAAAGGTCACAAAGGTCAAAACGCTCGTTCTGGCGGCGGTGTACGCCCAGGATTCGAGGGGGGACAAATGCCTTTATTCCAACGTCTTCCTAAACGCGGTTTTACTAACATCAACCGCAAGGAATACGCTGTAGTCAACCTAGACAAATTGAACGGTTTTGCAGAAGGAACGGAAGTCACTCCTGAACTTCTTCTTGAGACTGGTGTTATTAGCAAACTTAATGCAGGAGTAAAGATTCTTGGCAACGGTAAATTAGAGAAAAAATTAACTGTAAAAGCCAATAAATTCTCTGCTTCTGCGAAAGAAGCTGTTGAAGCTGCTGGCGGTACAGCTGAGGTGATCTAACTTGTTTAAAACAATCTCCAACTTTATGCGTGTGAGTGATATCAGGAATAAAATCATATTCACTTTACTCATGCTTATCGTCTTTCGCATAGGTGCGTTTATTCCTGTGCCTTATGTTAACGCTGAAGCGTTACAGGCACAGTCTCAAATGGGTGTTTTTGATCTCCTTAATACATTTGGCGGCGGTGCGCTTTACCAATTCTCCATTTTTGCAATGGGAATTACTCCTTATATCACGGCTTCGATCATCATTCAGCTGCTTCAGATGGATGTTGTACCGAAGTTTACCGAGTGGTCTAAGCAAGGTGAAGTTGGCCGCCGTAAATTAGCTCAGTTCACAAGGTACTTTACGATTGTGCTTGGTTTCATCCAGGCGTTAGGTATGTCATACGGATTCAACAATCTGGCAAACGGTATGCTGATTGAAAAATCCGGTATATCGACTTATCTCATCATTGCTTTAGTGCTCACTGGCGGAACTGCCTTTTTAATGTGGCTTGGAGAACAAATTACGTCTCATGGAGTAGGCAACGGAATATCGATCATTATCTTCGCGGGGATTGTGGCTAGTATTCCAAAAACGATTGGACAAATATATGAGACTCAATTTGTCGGCAGCAACGATCAGTTGTTTATTCATATTGTGAAAGTCGCACTTCTTGTGATTGCGATTTTAGCAGTTATTGTTGGAGTTATTTTCATTCAGCAAGCCGTACGGAAAATTGCGATTCAATATGCTAAAGGCACAGGTCGTTCACCTGCTGGCGGTGGTCAGTCTACACACCTTCCATTGAAAGTGAACCCTGCAGGGGTTATTCCTGTAATCTTTGCGGTTGCGTTTTTGATAACGCCGCGGACGATCGCGTCATTCTTTGGAACAAACGATGTGACAAAGTGGATTCAAAACTACTTTGATAATACGCATCCGGTGGGTATGGCGATATATGTTGCGTTGATTATTGCCTTTACGTACTTTTATGCTTTTGTACAGGTTAATCCTGAACAAATGGCTGATAACCTTAAAAAACAGGGTGGCTATATCCCGGGGGTTCGTCCAGGGAAAATGACTCAAGATAGAATTACGAGCATTTTGTATCGACTTACGTTTGTGGGTTCTATATTCTTAGCCGTGATTTCCATTCTTCCTATCTTTTTCATTCAATTCGCTGGATTGCCTCAAAGTGCACAAATTGGCGGAACATCTTTGTTAATTGTTGTCGGGGTAGCCTTGGAGACAATGAAACAACTAGAAAGCCAGTTGGTGAAACGAAACTACCGTGGATTTATGAAAAACTAGAGGAAATGGATTTATCCATTCCCTCTTAATAAAGAGAGGACGGGGGAAATCCGAATGAACTTAGTCTTAATGGGGCTTCCTGGTGCCGGTAAAGGCACACAGGGCGAACGAATTGTTGAGGATTATGGGATTCCTCATATCTCAACAGGAGATATGTTCCGTGCTGCTATGAAAGAAGAAACACCACTCGGACTCGAAGCAAAATCTTATATCGATAAGGGAGAGCTCGTACCTGACGAAGTCACAATCGGAATTGTAAAAGAAAGACTTGGCAAAGACGATTGTGAAAGAGGTTTTCTTCTGGACGGATTTCCGCGAACAGTCGCTCAAGCCGAAGCTCTTGAAGAAATTCTTGAGGAATACGGCAAGCCGATTGATTATGTCATTAACATTGAAGTCGACAAAGATGCTCTGATGGAGCGTCTGACTGGACGCAGAATTTGCAGTGTTTGCGGCACAACCTATCATTTAGTCTTTAATCCGCCGAAAACGCCGGGTATTTGTGATAAAGACGGAGGCGAACTCTATCAACGGGCAGATGATAATGAGGAAACCGTCTCTAAACGGCTTGAGGTAAACATGAAGCAAACTCAGCCTTTACTCGATTTCTATTCTGAGAAAGGGTATCTTGCAAACGTGAATGGCCAACAGGACATTCAAGACGTTTATGCAGATGTGAAGGATCTTCTTGGAGGATTAAAAAAATGATTATCTGTAAAACCCCACGTGAACTTGGTATCATGCGGGAAGCAGGGCGAATCGTGGCTTTAACTCATGAAGAGCTAAAAAAGCACATTAAACCAGGAATCTCGACAAAAGAATTGGATCAAATTGCCGAACGTTTTATTAAGAAGCAGGGTGCAATCCCATCTTTTAAGGGGTATAATGGGTTTCGCGGGAGCATTTGCGTATCAGTTAATGAAGAACTCGTTCACGGCATTCCTGGCAGCAGGGTGCTGAAGGACGGTGACATCATCAGTATTGATATCGGTGCTAAATTAAATGGTTATCATGGTGACTCTGCATGGACATATCCGGTAGGAAACATCAGCGATGATGACAAAAAACTTCTGGAAGTGACAGAGGAGTCTTTATATAAAGGCTTGCAGGAAGCAAAACCAGGTGAACGTTTGTCGAATATTTCCCACGCAATACAAACGTATGTCGAAAATGAGCAGTTTTCAGTTGTTAGGGAGTATGTCGGACATGGTGTTGGTCAAGACTTGCATGAGGACCCGCAAATTCCTCATTACGGTCCGCCCAACAAAGGACCACGGCTCAAACCTGGCATGGTTCTCGCTATTGAACCTATGGTGAACGCTGGCAGCCGCTACGTGAAAACATTGGCTGATAACTGGACGGTTGTAACGGTAGATGGGAAAAAGTGTGCTCATTTTGAACATACGATTGCGATTACGGAAACGGGTTTTGATATACTGACGAGAGTCTAGGTGATGAAAATAATTCTGAAGACAGATGTTTTTCCGGCTTGATAGGGCAGAAAGTTTGGATGAACATTGGCAGGACCGAATTCACCTTGCCGTTGTCATTGGGATTGTTGACCATCATCAATGTACTAACAGCAGACGGAGAAATGCGTACATTACATTCTCCTAAGAAAAAGAATATCAATCATTTAACCCTTTATGATTGCGTATCTCCGGAAGTTCAGAACAGTATAAACGAAACAGGGCGTGTGACAAACTTCTTTTGAAATTTGTCAGAAAGCAAGTTACTGATTTGAAGAAGGGAGAACACTTGAATGGCGAAAGACGATGTAATTGAAGTGGAAGGTACGATAGTCGAAACACTGCCAAACGCGATGTTCAAAGTTGAACTTGAAAATGGCCACACTGTTTTGGCTCACGTATCTGGTAAAATCCGCATGCACTTCATTCGCATTTTACCTGGAGACAAAGTTACGGTAGAATTATCTCCATATGACTTAACTCGTGGCAGGATTACGTACCGTTACAAATAAAGCACTCCGGAAACTGAAGGAGGTTGGAAACACATGAAAGTGAGACCATCAGTTAAACCAATCTGCGAAAAATGTAAAGTTATTCGCAGAAAAGGAAAAGTAATGGTGATCTGTGAAAATCCAAAGCATAAACAAAAACAAGGATAATTTATAAGGAGGTGCCCAGAGAATGGCTCGTATTGCTGGTGTAGATATCCCACGTGACAAACGTGTTGTTATTTCTTTAACATACATCTTCGGAATTGGCCGCACAACGGCTCAGCAAGTTTTAAAAGAAGCTGGAGTTTCAGAAGATACTCGTGTGCGTGATCTTACTGAAGAAGAACTTGGTAAAATCCGTGATATTATTGACAAACTGAAAGTAGAAGGTGACCTTCGCCGTGAAGTTTCTCTTAATATCAAACGTCTGATCGAAATCGGAAGCTACCGCGGAATCCGTCATCGCAGAGGATTACCTGTTCGCGGACAAAACTCTAAAAACAATGCGCGTACTCGTAAAGGTCCGCGTCGTACTGTAGCTAACAAGAAAAAATAAGTAAAGGAGGTTCTTAAACAATGGCTGCTGCTCGTAAATCTAACACGCGTAAACGTCGCGTGAAAAAGAATATTGAGTCTGGAATTGCTCATATTCGTTCAACTTTCAATAACACGATCGTTACGATCACTGACACTCATGGTAATGCTATTTCTTGGTCTAGTGCCGGAGCTTTAGGATTCAGAGGTTCTCGTAAATCTACTCCTTTTGCTGCACAAATGGCTGCAGAAACAGCTGCTAAAGGTTCAATCGAACATGGTCTTAAAACTCTAGAGGTTACTGTTAAAGGACCTGGTTCAGGCCGTGAAGCTGCAATCCGTGCACTTCAAGCTGCTGGACTAGAAGTCACTGCTATCAGAGACGTAACTCCTGTTCCTCATAACGGATGCCGTCCACCAAAACGTCGCCGCGTGTAATTTGTTTGTATAGATTTTGTGTCCCTGTCAATAATGGGTTATGATACAGTTATTTATGAAACGAATGCACCGACTCGTTGCCTGAGCACATACGGGACTAAACAATGGGGAATTTCGGATGGAATCTCATATGATTCTATTCGAGGTTTCGACGTTTTGAAGGAGGGTTTTAAGTAATGATCGAGATTGAAAAACCAAAAATCGAAACGGTTGAAATCAGCGACGATGCCAAATTTGGTAAGTTTGTCGTAGAGCCACTTGAGCGTGGATATGGTACAACTCTGGGTAACTCCTTACGTCGTATCCTCTTATCCTCACTCCCTGGTGCCGCTGTAACATCAATCCAGATAGATGGTGTACTGCACGAATTCTCGACAATTGAAGGCGTTGTGGAAGATGTTACAACGATTATCTTACACATTAAAAAGCTTGCATTGAAAATCTACTCTGATGAAGAGAAGACGCTAGAAATTGATGTACAGGGTGAAGGAACTGTAACGGCAGCTGATATTACACACGATAGTGATGTAGAGATCTTAAATCCTGATCTTCATATCGCAACTCTTGGTGAGAATGCGAGTTTCCGAGTTCGCCTTACTGCTCAAAGAGGACGTGGGTATACGCCTGCTGACGCAAACAAGAGAGACGATCAGCCAATCGGCGTGATTCCGATCGATTCTATCTATACGCCAGTTTCTCGTGTATCTTATCAGGTAGAGAACACTCGTGTAGGCCAAGTTGCAAACTATGATAAACTTACACTTGATGTTTGGACTGATGGAAGCACTGGACCGAAAGAAGCCATTGCGCTTGGTTCAAAGATTTTAACTGAACACCTTAATATATTCGTTGGTTTAACTGACGAAGCTCAGCATGCTGAAATCATGGTTGAAAAAGAAGAAGATCAAAAAGAGAAAGTTCTTGAAATGACAATTGAAGAATTGGATCTTTCTGTTCGCTCTTACAACTGCTTAAAGCGTGCGGGTATTAACACGGTTCAAGAGCTTGCGAACAAGACGGAAGAAGATATGATGAAAGTTCGTAATCTAGGACGCAAATCACTTGAAGAAGTGAAAGCGAAACTAGAAGAACTTGGACTCGGACTTCGCAAAGACGATTGACTAGTTTCCCTTGTGAACTAGGATTTTCGTGTGTTTATTATTCAGATACAGCATTTCAATAAAGGAGGGGACATCACATGTCATACAGAAAACTAGGACGTACGAGTGCACAGCGTAAAGCTATGCTTCGTGATCTTACAACTGATTTGATCATCAACGAAAGAATCGAAACAACTGAAACACGTGCGAAAGAACTTCGCTCTGTAGTTGAAAAAATGATCACGCTTGGCAAACGCGGTGATCTTCACGCTCGCCGTCAAGCTGCTGCATACATCCGCAACGAGGTTGCAAACGAAGAAAATAACCAAGATGCACTTCAAAAATTATTCTCTGACATTGCAACTCGTTACGAGGAGCGCCAAGGTGGATACACACGTATTATGAAGCTTGGTCCTCGCCGTGGTGACGGAGCACCAATGGCAATTATCGAATTGGTTTAATCACATATTTTTTGTGTATCTAAAGAAGGGCGGGACAGTTTCTAACTGGATCTATGCCCTTTTTTTAGATACTGCAACTTTTTATATAGAGAGAAAAGCAGAGCATTAGCTGAGAGGAGGCCGGTTTTCCATGAATCAAAATCAGTTGATATCGGTAGAGGATATCGTTTTTCGATATCGGAAAGACGCAGAAAGACGAGCACTAGACGGCGTCTCCCTGCAGGTGTATGAGGGTGAATGGCTTGCAATTGTAGGTCATAACGGTTCAGGGAAGTCAACACTGGCTCGGGCATTGAATGGTTTAATCCTTCCTGAATCAGGCGACATAAAGGTTGCCGGGATTCAATTGACAGAGGATTCGGTTTGGGAAGTGCGTAAGAAAATAGGTATGGTCTTTCAAAATCCGGATAACCAATTTGTCGGAACGACAGTTCGCGATGATGTGGCTTTTGGTTTAGAAAACAATGGTGTACCGCGGGAAGAAATGATTGAGAGAGTAGACTGGGCAGTAAAACAGGTGAATATGCAAGATTTTCTCGATCAAGAGCCGCACCATCTCTCCGGAGGCCAAAAGCAGAGAGTGGCGATTGCGGGGGTTATTGCCGCACGTCCTGATATTATTATCTTAGATGAAGCAACATCTATGCTTGACCCGATCGGGCGAGAAGAAGTGCTTGAAACGGTAAGACATTTAAAGGAGCAGGGCATGGCGACTGTCATTTCCATCACACATGATCTGGATGAGGCAGCAAAAGCAGACAGAATCATTGTCATGAATGGCGGTAAAAAATATGCCGAAGGGCTGCCTGAAGAGATTTTTAAATTGAATAAGGAACTTGTTCAAATCGGGCTTGATTTACCCTTCTCATTCCAGCTTAGCCAGCTTTTAAGAGAAAATGGACTGGCTTTGGAAGAAAATCATTTGACCCAGGAAGGGCTGGTGAAAGAGCTATGGACATTACAATCAAAGATGTAGAGCATCGTTATCAGATGAAGACGCCGTTTGAGCGCCTTGCACTGTATGATATCAATGCATCGATTAAAGAAGGCAGCTATGTAGCTGTTATCGGGCATACAGGCTCTGGTAAGTCCACTCTTCTTCAGCACTTGAACGGTCTTTTGAAGCCGACGAAGGGACAGATATCACTAGGCAGCACTGTTATTCAGGCAGGGAAAAAGAATAAAGAGCTGAAAACCCTTCGTAAAAAAGTCGGAATCGTTTTCCAATTTCCTGAGCATCAATTATTCGAAGAAACAGTTCTAAAAGATATTTCGTTCGGACCGATGAATTTTGGTGTGAAAAAAGAGGATGCTGAACAAAGGGCAAGAGAGATGCTGAAGCTTGTAGGTTTATCAGAAGAGCTTCTGGACAGATCGCCTTTTGAATTAAGTGGAGGGCAAATGCGCAGAGTTGCGATTGCCGGCGTACTTGCAATGGATCCTGAAGTGCTTGTTCTTGATGAACCGACTGCAGGATTGGACCCAAGAGGGCGAAAAGAGATTATGGACATGTTTTATGAGCTTCATCAACGGGGGAACCTGACGACGATCCTTGTGACACACAGCATGGAGGATGCAGCCGCATACGCTGATGAAATGATTGTCATGCATAAAGGCACGATCCAAGCATCAGGCAGTCCGCGTGATTTATTTTTAAAAGGTGAAGAGATGGCTGGCTGGGGGCTGGATCTTCCGGAAACGATAAAATTCCAAAGACAGCTGGAAGCTGCACTAGGTGTCAGATTTAAAGAGCCTATGCTCACAATTGAAGATGCCGCTGCTGAAATCCGTGCTCTTTTTCAGGGGGAGAAGACCTTATGATGGACAGCATGATTATCGGCAAGTATGTACCGGGCTCTTCACTTGTACATCGGCTTGACCCAAGAACAAAGCTTATCACGATCTTTTTATTTGTCTGTATCGTATTCCTAGCCAATAATGTGCAGACATATGCGCTGCTTGGATTATTTACAGTAGGCGTCGTTTCATTAACAAGAGTTCCTTTCTCTTTTTTAATGAAAGGGTTAAAGCCTATCATCTGGATTGTCCTATTTACGTTCCTGCTTCACATTTTAATGACACATGAAGGGCCGGTTATCTTTCAATTAGGCGTTTTCAAAATCTACGAGGGCGGTTTGGTTCAAGGGATATTCATTTCTCTTAGATTCGTCTATCTGATTTTAATCACAACCCTATTAACGCTGACGACAACACCGATTGAGATTACTGATGGAATGGAGCAGCTGCTGAATCCATTGAAAAAAATAAAGCTTCCTGTTCACGAGCTCGCTCTTATGATGTCAATTTCTTTGCGGTTTATCCCGACCTTGATGGAGGAGACAGATAAGATCATGAAGGCTCAGATGGCGCGAGGCGTTGACTTTACAAGCGGACCTGTCAAAGACAGAGTGAAGGCTATTGTCCCGCTTCTTGTCCCTCTCTTCGTCAGTGCATTCAAACGCGCCGAAGAGCTTGCTGTGGCAATGGAAGCAAGGGGCTATCAAGGCGGAGAGGGACGTACGAAATACAGAAAGCTGGTATGGACAGGAAAAGATACTTCTGTCATTGTCAGCTTGCTGATTTTGGCTGCTTTGTTATTTTTCTTAAGGACTTAGAGGTGCTGTATGAGACTGAAATGCACGATTTCTTATGACGGACATTTGTTTAATGGATATCAGGTGCAGCCGGGCAAAAGAACGGTTCAGGATGAACTTGAGAAGGCCTTGGCTGTCCTGCATAAGTCGAAAGACAGAATTCCGGTCATTTCGTCAGGAAGAACAGACAGCGGGGTTCACGCAGCCGGACAGGTGATTCATTTTGATACTTCGCTGTCTATCCCGACGGAGAGATGGCCGTATGCCTTAAATGCACTGCTTCCAGACGATATCGCAGTCAAACAGGCAGAAATTGCGGATGATGGGTTCCATGCACGATTTAGCGCAGTTAAAAAGGAATATCGCTACTTTGTATACACGGAGAAACACCCGGACGTATTTAAACGGCATTACGCTTACCATTTTTCATATCGCCTCAATGTGCAGAACATGAGAGAAGCGGCAAAGCATCTTTTAGGAACACATGATTTTACAAGCTTTTGTGCGGCTAAAACGGAAGTGCAGGACAAAGTGAGAACGATTTACGAACTCGATTGGACTGAGACTGATGACGGCCTGCAAATGCGGATCACAGGCAGCGGTTTCCTATATAATATGGTCAGAATTATTGCGGGTACTTTGCTGGATGCAGGTATTGGAAAAATTTCTCCCGATGATGTGAAATCCATGCTGGAAGCGAAGGACCGCGAAGCAGCAGGGCGCACAGCACCGGGACACGGACTGTACTTATGGAGCGTTTACTATGACAACTAAACCAGGTGTATAATATTTTCTTGACAGAGTCTGCATAAAGTTATAAGATATCATATGGTATGTATTTCAACCCCACGATAAGCCCCGGAACTTATTGTGTTGTGAAATAGAACGTAATCGAAGTTTATTGAAAATGACAGATCATTTAGGAGGGAAATTCAATGCGTACAACACCTATGGCTAACGCAAGTACTATTGAACGCAAGTGGTTAGTTGTTGATGCTGCTGGTAAGACTTTAGGTCGTCTTTCTTCAGAAGTTGCAGCTATCCTTCGCGGAAAACACAAACCAACTTACACACCGCACGTTGATACTGGAGATCATGTGATCATCATCAACGCTGAAAAAATCGAGTTAACTGGTAAAAAGTTAACTGACAAAATCTACTACCGTCACACTCAACATCCAGGCGGATTAAAATCAAGAACTGCTCTTGAAATGCGTACAAACTACCCTGAGAAAATGCTTGAGCTTGCTATCAAAGGCATGCTTCCAAAAGGTTCTCTAGGTCGTCAAATGTTCAAAAAATTGAACGTATACCGTGGTTCTGAGCATCCACATGAAGCACAAAAACCTGAAGTTTACGAACTTCGCGGTTAATTAAAAAGGAGGTTACCAATTTGGCACAGGTTCAATATTACGGTACTGGCCGTCGTAAAAGCTCTGTAGCGCGTGTGCGCTTAGTTCCAGGAGAAGGTCGTATCGTCGTTAATAATCGTGAAATCAGCGAGCACATCCCATCTCCAGCTCTAATCGAAGATATCAAACAACCATTAACTTTGACTGAAACAGCTGGAACTTATGATGTTTTAGTAAACGTACATGGAGGCGGCTTATCTGGTCAAGCTGGAGCAATCCGTCATGGTATCGCTCGTGCTTTGCTTGAAGCAGATCCAGAATACCGTGCAACACTTAAACGTGCAGGTCTTCTGACTCGTGACGCTCGTATGAAAGAACGTAAAAAATACGGTCTTAAAGGCGCTCGTCGTGCACCTCAGTTCTCAAAACGTTAATTTTACGTTTTCAAAGCTCTCGACCCTGTGTTGGGAGCTTTTTTATTTTCATAAAATGCCCATATACAATTCTTAGCACACCCCCGCATTCAGTAAAAATAAATAAATGAACGCTTAATGAAGTCTAAGCAAATTGCTTGATTATAAACAGCCCTGTTGTAATAATCATGGTATCTTTCATTTCGTTACAAGCTAATTTACTTGAATGATGATTGGAAAGGTGGTCAAAGTTTTTAATGGCCATGTCGCCAATCCAGTTCATTTTAACAACTGGTCTCCCACCTGTTCAATCTCACAGCTGATTCTTCATCTGTCCGGATGAATATTAGTTCTTCACTAATGACATCATTTGATGAGATAAGTGTAAATCTTTTGACGTAAATCACATATCTCCTTTGTGATTTTTTTGCGTTTTTATGAATTTTTTTCTAAATATGCAAAGGGAAAGCGATATCAATCTAGAAATATTTGTTATACTCTATACAATAAAATAAGGAGAACGATTCATGAATGCGTTAAAACATAATAGCAAAGCCTGGGATCAAAAAGTAGAAGTAGGCAATGAATGGACTGTTGCTGTTGAGCAACATGTCATCGAACAAGCGAAAAAAGGCAATTGGGATATAAGGGTAACACCAATGAAAGATGTTCCGAAGGATTGGTTTCCCCCTGTCAAAGGACTGAAGGTGCTTTGTTTAGCATCAGGAGGCGGCCAGCAAGGTCCGATTTTGGCAGCTGCAGGAGCGGATGTCACTGTATTAGATAACTCGGAAAAACAGCTGGACCAGGATAGAATGGTTGCTGAACGCGACGGCCTCACAATACATACTGTCAAAGGAAGCATGGACGATCTCAGTCAATTTCAGGATGAATCATTTGACGTCATTATACATCCTGTTGCCAATGTTTTTGTTGAGAATGTCCTCCCGGTCTGGAAGGAAGCGCACCGAGTACTGAAAAGAAACGGCGCCCTAATTTCAGGTTTTGTAAATCCAGTCGTATTCCTGTTTGATGTAGAGTTAGAACAGCAAGGTATTCTAAAAGTAAAACACTCCATTCCATATGCCGACTCAGAAGATCTTCCAAAACATAAAGTGAAAAAACTGATTGAAAATAATGAGGCTCTGGAATTCGGCCATTCCCTAGAAGACCAAATCAAGGGCCAAATTGATGCCGGTTTTATCGTCACTGGTTTTTATGAAGATAAAGGCGGGTTTGTATTGGACCAATATATTCATACATATTCTGCAACAAGAAGCGTGAAATTATGAAAAGCAGCGACCTATTAGAGGAGCTGCTTTTTTAGTAATCACTTGCGGAACGCTTGTTCTGAACCCTGTAGAAAGCTGCTAAATCCTCTTCTTTTTATCAATCTCTGCACCTTCATTTGGGCGAATTTCCAACCGAATTCGGGCATGGTTTCACCATCCAAACCTCAAAATAACCGGTAAAAGGAGAGTGAATTTGTATGGCAGAGGTACTGTCTTTTATGGATGTGAAACGCCAAAAGGATTTTGAATTAGAAAAGAACTTGCTCAAAGAACTCTCTCTGAGGCAAATCATTCAGTCTGTTAAAGACTGTCTGGAACCATTATTTCCGTTTTTACATGATGAAAGAGATATTATTAGCGAAGGCTGTATTGATTTTGCTATAGAAGCTTATTTGTTAGGCGGACGTTTTGGGATATTCGGCTATTACGGAGAATCCATGCAGAGCATCAGTGCGCGCTCAGCAAGAGAAGAAGAAGAGCTTCGTCTGGAGTTTTTTGATTATCTTTATAATTGGATACACGAGCAATACGCAACATTTGATAAAAATACGGTCTATGAAGCAGCATGCAAGTTCATTAAAGACTGGTGGACAGAGGGATTTGTCCAAAGAGAAAAACAGTGTAAGCTTCGCATGCGATAATCATATTTCCCGGCCCTGTCCCATAGTTATGTAATAACGGACAAGCGGGAGGGGAAGGGATGAGGAAAAAGCTTAAATGGCTCAGTTTTTTGCTAGGCTTCATCGTATTACTATTTCTATTCAAGTATCAGTTCAGCAATAACGATTCTTGGAAGCCGTGGAGCCTGCCCTTGAGCGGGAAAATTATATATCTAGATCCAGGTCATGGCGGGCCTGACGGCGGAGCAGTCGGCGGAAAGATGTTAGAGAAGGATGTAACCTTGGAAGTGGCCTTTAGAGTCAGGGATTACCTTCAGGAACAAGGAGCGCTTGTCATCATGACCAGGGAAAGTGATACCGATCTCGCTCCAGAAGGAACGAAGGGCTACAGCAGACGAAAAGCGGAAGACTTAAGACAGCGAGTCAAATTAATAAACCATTCAGAGGCTGAACTCTATATCAGCATTCACCTCAATGCGATTCCATCACAAAAGTGGAGCGGAGCCCAAAGCTTTTATTACGGAAAATATGCGGAAAATGAGAAAGTCGCAAAATACATTCAGGATGAATTGAGAAGAAACCTGGAAAACACAACCCGGAAGGCAAAGCGGATTCATGGTATCTACTTAATGCAAAACGTCACCAAACCGGGGGCACTTGTAGAAGTCGGATTTTTATCCAATCCAAGCGAAGCAATGCTGCTCGGGAAACCGAAATACCAGGACAAGGTGGCATCTTCCATATATAAAGGCATTTTGCGATATTTCACAGAAAAAGGAGACCCTCCTGAGTAAAGGAGGGTTTTCGTATGGTTCTAAGCATAAGACACCCGCCATTTATGTATGATATAATAATGATTGTAAACGAATACACAAAAGGGTGAGGTTCGATGATAAGAGAAGATGAAGTAAGAAAACTAGTCGGTGAAATGCGCGAACCTTTTCTTCAAAGACCTCTGGGAGAATTGGATGCCGTTAAGGAAATTAAAATAAAGCCTGAAAAACGGCATGTCAGTGTGAAAGTCGCTCTTGCCAAAACCGGAACTGCAGAGCAAATGCAGATTCAGCAAGAGATCGTAAACGTCTTAAAAGGGGCAGGCGCTGAGACGGTCGGCCTTCGATTTGAAGAGCTGCCGGAAGAAACGGTTGCTAAATTCCGGGCGCCGTCAGCTGAGAAAAAAACACTGTTAAATATGGATAACCCGCCAGTCTTTCTTGCTGTAGCAAGCGGAAAAGGCGGCGTAGGCAAGTCTACTGTGTCAGTAAACCTTGCTATTTCTCTGGCTCGTCTTGGGAAAAAGGTCGGTTTAATTGATGCTGATATTTATGGCTTCAGTGTGCCGGATATGATGGGTATCACTGTGCGTCCAACCATTGAGGGAGAGAAACTTCTTCCTGTTGAACGCTTCGGGGTAAAGGTGATGTCAATGGGCTTTTTCGTAGAAGAAAATGCACCCGTCGTATGGAGAGGCCCGATGCTTGGCAAAATGCTGAATAACTTTTTCCACGAAGTAGAGTGGGGAGAAGTAGACTATATCGTTCTTGATCTTCCGCCTGGGACAGGGGACGTTGCTCTCGATGTACATACAATGCTTCCGAGCTGCAAAGAAATCATCGTATCGACGCCGCATCCAACAGCTGCTTTTGTCGCGGCCAGAGCGGGCTCTATGGCGATTAAAACCGATCATGAGGTTGTTGGTGTCATAGAGAACATGGCTTACTATGAAAGCGCAAAGACTGGGGAAAGAGAATATGTCTTTGGTAAAGGCGGCGGAGATAAACTAGCTGAGGAACTAAACGTGCCTTTGCTCGGCAGAATCCCGTTGAAACAGCCTGATTGGGATAAGGATCAATTTGCGCCGTCTGTTTATGACGAAAATCATCCCATCGGAGAAATATACCAGGACATTGCAAAAAAAATAATTGCAAAAATGTCAGTGCAAGTATAAAAAAGGCGAACCGGGATTCTATATCCCGGCCTTCCCTTTATTCACTTTCTTTAGCAGTATCTTTTGCTGCTTTTTTCAGCTCATCTTCGAACTGTTTTTTGTAAAGCGGGCTAGAAAGTGTTTCGTTAATAACCTCTTCTAAATAACTTCGGAATTCTTGGCTTTTTGCAAGTTCGCTGTACTTTTTATTCATGCCCGGATCCTGCATAACGCCCATCAGCATCTTCTGGTAATCCGGATCCTTCATCAGTTTTTTAATCACTTTTTCATGCTCAGTCTGAAGAGTTTTGGCAAAGCCTTCAGCAAAATCAGTGTCTTCAAAGATGTTTTTCCAAAATTCTTCACCTTTTTTAGAGGTGAGTGTTTTTTCTATTGTTCCTTTAATCGCATCTTGGTCAATCACCAGCGCTTCATTCATCGCATCATCGTTTAATAATTCCTTAATGGCTTTCTTTCCATCATCAGTTTTTAATATATCAACAACCATTTTTTTGGTCTGATCATAGTCCATATCCGCTGCTTGGTCTTTTGGAGCGCAAGCTGTTACAGATAATAACAAAAAACAGCTCATCAATAGCGTTTTGGCTTTTGACATGCTTAAGCTCCTTTCACATACTTGTCTTACTTTTAATATGATTCATCTGTTTGGATTTATACATAACAAAATATCGCAGTTTGCGATTTTTGAGGGGATGAATAAAGAAATGAAAAGCCGTGGTCTAGTTCGTTTTTTCTTTTCTATTTTAGCTGTCGGAGCGCTTATCACGAGTATTGTGGGTTTTGCTTTAAAATGGGGAGAATATAGGGGGCTGTTTCTTGCTTTCGAAGCGGAACAGATTTTCTCTGTTTTATTTTGGTTTATCGGAGTAGGCATGATTTTCAGTGTGATCAGTCAAATGGGCTTTTTCGTGTTTTTAACAGTTCACCGGTTTGCACTTGAGATATTAAGATCCTCATCATTGTGGAATTTGCTTCAGTTATTTTTCATCCTGTTTGTTGCTTTTGATCTCATGTACGTGCGTTTTTTATTTTTTGGAGAGAGCGGAGAATCGATGGCTGGTTATGCGTGGTTACCGGTATTTTTGTTGATCTTTGGGGTGATTACAGCTTATATAAAGCAAAAGCAGTCCTCTAGAAAAACGTTTGTGTCATCGTTGTTTTTGATGGTTGTGATTACTGCATTAGAATGGTTCCCTGCATTAAGAGTAAATGATGAGGACTGGCTTTATTTAATGCTTTTTCCGTTAATGGCGTGCAATGCTTTCCAATTGCTGATGCTGCCGAAGTTTGCAGCGAAGTAAATTACTTTACCTCTGCGGATTTGGCATCAGAATTTGCAATGAGATCACCTACGGTTACATTTTTTAATCCTTTTTCTTTCAGCTGATGGATGATATCAGGCAGCGCTTCTTCTGTTTGTTTTGCCGAGTCGGAGGCGTGTAAAAGAATAATGTCGCCTCCTGAAACTTGCTTGGTCACATTGTCGATGATTTTCTCAACGCCGGGATTTGTCCAATCTTGAGAGTTTACACTGTAATGAACGACTGTGTAATTGTATTGCTTTGCGACCGTGAGAACATTCTTATTGAATTGTCCTGTAGGGGGTCTTAATAGCTGTATGTCTTTGATCCCTAACTTTTCAAAGGCAGTTTGCGCACGGTTAATGTCCTTTTTTATTTCGCTGCTCTCTAAATTGGCATAGTTTTTATAGGCGTAGCCCATGCTCCCTATTTGATGGCCATCCTTTACGATACGCGCTACTGTGTCGGGGTGGCGTTCTGCCCAAGAAGCGGAAAGGAAAAACGTCGCATTTTTAATCCCGTTTGCCTTTAAGGTATTAAGAATGGGTTCTGCTTTCTCATCGCCCCAGCTGATATCAAAAGTAAGGGCAATGTCTTTCGAAGCTGTTTCTCCTTTATAAATGGCTTTAGGTCCGGTGTCAGTTGAAAATACGGGAAGCGGGACAGCTCTTTGGATATAAAAAAAGCTGGCTGCTGCAAATGCGGCGATAAGTATAATGATAAATTGTTTCACTCGTTTAATGTGCCACACGTAGAAGTGATTCACTGATGATGCCTCCTTATCTTGTCCATCATTCTTGTATTACATCTTATGAGCATGGCCAATTGAATATAACCGATAAAATGTCTCTTCACATGCAGCTTAAATTAGTTGTTGACCTTTTGATAATATCCGTGATATATTATTATTCGTCGCTGATAAACAGCTGACAACAATTAAAAGCTTCATTAAATGCTTTGAAAAAAGTTGTTGACTTAGAAGAAGCTAAATGTTATAGTAATAAAGCTGCTTCGTTAAGCGGCAGTAATGATCTTTGAAAACTAAACAAGACAAAACGTACCTGTTAATTCATTTTTAAATAAATCGCACAGCGATGTGCGTAGTCAGTCAAACTACTTTATCGGAGAGTTTGATCCTGGCTCAGGACGAACG
>NZ_JAJSOZ010000021.1:0-55384 GCF_021282335.1 Bacillus sp. G16
CACACCCGTTCCCATACCGAACACGGAAGTTAAGCTCTTCAGCGCCGATGGTAGTCGGGGGTTTCCCCCTGTGAGAGTAGGACGCCGCCAAGCAAGGTAAAACCCAGCTCATTGAGCTGGGTTTTTTGTGTATTCAAGATCGATAAAATCAAACAAATACAAACACCGACAGCTTATATAGTCCATATACTGATTCCAAGTTTCGAAAAGATCTAAATAGTGTATACAATATCCGGTTTAAGGGAAGGCTAATTGTACGGAGGTGGGGACGATGGACGAAACAGTTAAACCTAATCATACATGTGTGATTTGTGATCAAGTGAAGAGTAGAGGCATTCATCTTTATACGAAATTTATATGCTTAGATTGTGAGAGAAAAGTAATTTCTACATCAACTTCCGATCCTGACTATGCCTTTTACGTGAAAAAACTAAAGAGCATTCATACACCGCCATTATATTCTTAGACCTGAAAAGGTCTTTTTTTGTATTCTTTCATAAGGAATGAGTTAATAAAAAGAAGATGAAACTTGTTTAGGGATTGAACGTAGTAGATAATAATATTAAAACTGAGTATATACACAGGAGTCGATTATCTCATGCAGAGATTTCTTCACTTTTTGATATGGAGTTTAACAAGCAGTGCGACTTTTGTTTTCATAGGGATATTGAGCTTTTTCGGTTTAAATCAGTCGCTTTTTTTATCTTTTGTTTATGGGCTCGCTTCAGGAGTGGTCGTATATACAGCTGGCATTTGGAACACCAGACGGTTGTTTCTTAAAAAGCATGCGCTGACAGGAAGAGAATATGCTTACATTAAGAAAAATCTCGAGGAAGCAAGGCTGAAAATCATACGCCTCCGGAAAGCTTTGTTTCAGGCAAAGAGCATACAAACGTTTAAACAAAATGCAGAAATGCTGAGACTTGTCAGAAGGATTTATATTCTCACCAAAAAAGAGCCAAAACGGTTTTATCAGGCCGAGCGCTTTTTTTATCAAACTCTCGATTCGATTGTTGAATTGACAGAGAAGTATGCCTTTCTATCATCTCATCCAAAAAAAAGCAAAGAACTGTCGATGTCGTTGAGTGAGGCGCGTATCACACTTGCTGAGTTGACAAAGCGTGTAGAGGAGGATTTAACTCAAGTAATGGGTGATGAAATTGATGACCTGCAATTTGAATTAGATGCAGCAAAGCATTCATTAAAGAAATAATGGAAGAGGGTAAGAGCGATGAACCGAGATCAAAGCGACCTTCATATAGATGAATTATTGGCAGACCCTTTTGGCGATATAGAGATACCCAAGGCAGAGGCTGTAAAAGCAGAGAAACAGCAAGTACGTCTTGTTGATGTTCTTCCTGAGGAAAACAAGGAAAAGGCAATTCAGCTCGCTGGACAGATCGATCATAAAAACATGCAGAGCATTGTTTTATACGGCTCTCAAGCTCAGTCTAAGCTGCTGAATTTTTCTCATACCATGATTGATCATGTTCATAAGAAGGATGTCGGAGAAATTGGCGAAATTCTTGGAGAGCTGATGAAAAAGCTGGAGCAGGTAAATCCTGATGATCTTCAGTCCAAGAAAAAGGGTTTTTTGGCGCGCATGTTTGGAAGAGTATCGAATTCTCTTCAGGAGGTGCTGTCTAAATATCAAAAGACAAGTGTACAGATAGACAGAATCAGCTTGAAGCTGGAGCATTCTAAAAATGCTTTAATCAGTGACAATAAGCTGTTAGAGCAGTTATATGAAAAAAACAAAGAGTATTTCACCGCGCTGAATGTTTATATTGCTGCAGGGGATCTGAAGCTGGAGGAATTAAGAACAAAAACGATTCCTGAACTGAAGCAACAGGCCGAATCAAGTGAGCACAACCAAATAGCCGTTCAAGAAGTAAACGATTTGCTTCAATTTGCTGACCGGTTAGATAAAAGGGTGCACGATTTGCTTCTGAGCAGGCAAATTACAATCCAAAGCGCTCCGCAAATCAGGCTGATTCAGAATACAAACCAAGCGTTAGCTGAAAAAATCCAGTCATCCATTGTGACAGCGATTCCGCTTTGGAAAAACCAAGTAGCGATTGCGCTGACGCTTTTAAGGCAGCGCAATGCAGTAGATGCACAGCAAAAAGTAGCTGATACAACCAACGAGCTTTTACTGAAAAACGCTGAGCTGTTGAAAACCAATACAATTGAAACTGTGCGGGCGAATGAACGAGGCCTTGTTGATATCGATACTTTAAAAAAGGTGCAGGAAAGCTTAATCAGCACGCTTGAAGAAACGCTGACGATACAAGAAGAAGGACGAATCAAACGCCGTCAGGCAGAAGAAGAGCTCATGATGATGGAAGGCGATCTGAAGCAAAAGCTGCTTACAATAAAGGAAAGATAGTTACCAGTAAGTCTAGCTTTAAGTTCTGTGAGAGGCACGATATAATAAAGTATAAGAAGACACATTCAAAGGATTGTTTTAATGAACACACCTTTATATAAAGCATTGATTCAGCATGCGAGAAGAAATTCTCATTCATTTCATGTTCCGGGACATCACAATGGAGATGTCTTTTTTGATGACGCTAAGTCGATATTCAATCCGCTTCTCACCATTGATGTAACTGAACTGGCAGGGTTGGACGATCTCCATCATCCTACTGGGGTGATTAAGGAGGCTCAAGAGCTTGTCAGTCAATTATATGGATCGGCGGAAAGTTTTTTTCTGGTGAATGGTACGACTGTCGGGAACTTAGCAATGATTTTATCTGTTTGTGAACCGGGCGATACAATTTTGGTTCAAAGAAACTGTCATAAATCTGTATTTCATGCTGTTGATTTGGCCGGTGCTGAGCCGGTTTATCTTGCACCTGACATTGATGCAGCGTTGCATGTGCCTACGCATGTTCCTCTTGATACAATAAAAGAAGCCTTAGCAGCATATCCAGATGCGAAAGGCTTGGTGCTGACCAATCCGACATATTACGGGCATAGTGCTGATTTGACCGAAATTATTTCAGAGGCCCATCGTTACGGGATTCCTGTTTTGGTAGATGAAGCGCATGGCGCACATTTTGTTTTAGGGGAGCCTTTTCCGGTCTCAGCTTTAAAAATGGGGGCAGATATTGTTGTTCAGTCGGCTCATAAAACACTGCCTGCCATGACGATGGGTTCTTATTTGCATCTCAACAGCAGCTGCAGAATTGATCGGGATCGGGTGGCAGAGTATTTAACCCGATTACAAAGCAGCAGCCCGTCTTATCCGATCATGGCTTCATTAGACATTGCCCGTGCTTATGTGGAGCATATTATAGAAGAACAAAAGCTTTCTGACATTCTGCAGCGAATACAATCACTTAAACAAACGTTTGATTCACTTACAAATGCAGAAGCTGTCAAACCGGCCGACCCACGGATGATAATGGATCCGTTGAAGCTCACGATTCGTTCAAAACGGGGCCATTCTGGATATACGCTGCAAAACATATTAGAGCGAGCCAACATATTCACTGAGCTTGCTGATGAAAATCAAGTACTGCTCGTTCTTCCATTGGGAGGAAAACGCATAATAAACGCTGAAACGATTAAAAGCATTGATGAAGAGATTGAAAAAATGCCTCCGGATCAGATGTTTGTTTCTGCAGAATGGGGAGCGCAGCCTGTTACTGTCTTGCCATATCAAAAAAAGGTCTTACAAACGTTCAAGAAAGAATATGTGGACTTTGATGAAGCAGCAGGACGGCTGAATGCAGAGGATATCATCCCTTATCCTCCGGGTATCCCGATGATCATGGCGGGAGAAAGAATGACGAAAGAAAGTGTGCAAAAGCTCAGCCGCTTGATCAGCATGAAAACGCATGTTCAAGGGAATATGAAAATCAAAGAGAAACAACTACTTGTTTATATAGAAGAGGAGAAATCATGAGCGGTTTATTTATTACATTCGAAGGTCCTGAAGGTGCGGGAAAAACGACTGTTCTGCAGGAAATCAAAAGCATACTGACAGCAGAAGGCCTTCAGGTTACGGCAACTCGAGAGCCGGGCGGCATAGATATTGCAGAACAAATTCGAGAGGTTATTCTGAATGAAAACAACACATTAATGGACCCGAAAACAGAAGCTCTCTTATATGCAGCTTCAAGACGCCAGCATTTAGTTGAAAAAGTAAAACCAGCATTGGAACAGGGGCATGTGGTTCTTTGTGACAGATTCATAGACAGTTCGCTCGCATACCAAGGATACGCAAGAGGCCTTGGGATTGATGAGGTTCTGTCAATTAATGAGTTTGCCATCGGAGATATGATGCCCCATGTAACGGTTTATTTTTCAATTGATCCGGAAGTGGGCCTGAAACGTATTCACGCAAACGGCTCGCGGGAGAAAAACAGGCTCGATTTAGAAAAATTAAGCTTCCATACAAAGGTACAGGAAGGCTATCAAGAGCTGATGAAGCGATTCCCGAAAAGATTTCACTCAATTGATGCCAGCCAATCCAAAGATCTCGTCGTTCAGGACGTTCTAAAGGTTATCAATGAAGCGTTGAAAAAAATTCAATTGTGACCTGTTTCCCAATAGTTGATATAATAATGTAAACGAGATCATTGTTGTTTCCAATCTAAAGGAGGCCTTCACAGATGAAATTGATAGTGGCAGTTGTACAGGATCAGGACAGCAACAGACTTTTGAAAACCTTAACGGATCACAACTTTAGAGTCACAAAGCTTGCGACGACGGGAGGATTTCTTAAATCAGGCAATACAACGTTTATGATTGGTGTCGAGGATATACGCGTCGATAAAGCATTGAGTCTCATTAAAGAAAACGGACAGAAACGTGATCAGATGATTGCCCCTGTATCTCCAATGGGCGGAAATGCTGATTCATATGTCCCTTATCCAGTCGAAGTTGAAGTTGGCGGAGCGACAGTATTTGTCCTTCCAGTCGATGAATTTCATCAATTTTAAGGATTTGAAACTGTGAAAATTAATAAAGATATACGTACATTTATAGATAATAAGCAGCTTCCTTCTGTGAAAACATCTGAGATCACAGCGTCGTTTAAAACATCAATGGAAAACCAAAGCAGCAAATTGAAATTTGATCAGCTCACCAGGCTGTTATCGGATATAGAAGCGTTTGGAAAAAGACTGACGAAATCCCGGAATTTTAAAGACTTAGCGAGATTTAAAGGACTTGTGAAACGTTTTGTTAAAGAAGCTGTAGACAGCGGTCTGTCACATGAAACGTCAAAAAGCTTTGACCTGTACGGAAACAGCAGAACGCTGGGACTTGTGAAAGAAATAGATGACAAATTGATACAGCTTACGGAAGAAATGATGGATCAGGAAAAACCGGCAATTGATTTGCTGGAGCGTATTGGCGAAATAAAAGGTTTATTGATTAACCTTTACACATAGAGAGTGATACAATGGCAATATCCTGGAAGGAAATGACCGAGCTTCAGCCCAGAGTAATGAAGCTTTTATATAATAGTATTGAGAAGGACAGATTATCACACGCTTATTTGTTTGAGGGGAAAAAAGGAACAGGAAAGCTTGATGCTGCGATGCTTCTTGCGAAAAGCTTTTTTTGCCTGGAGGACGGCGCGGAGCCTTGTGAGAGCTGCCGAAACTGTAAACGGATAGAGTCAGGGAACCACCCTGATCTCCATCTTGTTCAGCCTGATGGTTTGTCGATCAAAAAGGCGCAAATTCAAGCGCTGCAAGAAGAGTTTTCTAAAACGGGGCTTGAATCGCATAAAAAGTTGTATATTATTTCGCACGCAGACCAAATGACAGCAAATGCAGCGAACAGCCTGCTGAAATTTTTAGAAGAACCGAATAAAGACACAATGGCCATCCTCATCACTGAGCAGCCCCAAAGGTTATTGGATACCATCATTTCAAGATGCCAAACCCTTCCTTTTCAGCCTTTGCAGCCTAAAGCAATTGAAGACAGATTAATCGAACAGGACGTTTCGCCTCATATGGCAAGGCTTCTGGCCAACATGACCAACAATGTAGCGGAAGCAGTCGAATTAAGTCGAAATGATGAGTTTGCAGAGTCTAGAGCGAAAGTGATAAAATTGTATGAAGTCCTACACCAGCGGAAAGGACATGCTTTTTTCTTTATTCAAGATCAATGGATGCCCTTTTTCAAAGAAAAAACCCATCAAGAAATGGGTCTTGATATGCTCTTATTGATATATCGTGATGTGTTGTCCATCCAAATAGGAAATGAAGATAAATTGATTTATCAAGACTTATTCCAATCAATAAAACAGCATGCGCTACAATCAACACAACAAAGCGTTACGAATCAAATTCTTGCTGTTTTAGAAGCAAAGAAACGGCTTCATTCCAATGTGAATGTACAAGGATTAATGGAGCACTTGGTGTTAATGTTGCAGGAGGGATAAGCTTGTACAATGTAATTGGAGTCCGCTTTAAGAAAGCGGGTAAAATATATTATTTTGATCCAAATGGATTTCATATAGAACATGACAGCTGCGTAATTGTAGAAACTGTCAGAGGCGTTGAGTACGGCCAGGTCGTGATTGCGAATAAACAGGTGGATGAGCATGATGTCGTGCTGCCCCTTCGAAAAGTGATACGTGTGGCTGACGAACGCGATCTTCTTATCGTAGAAGAAAATAAACAGGAAGCTTTATCAGCATTTGACATCTGCCAAAAGAAAGTGGCTGAACATGGCTTGGATATGAAGCTGGTCGATGTCGAATTTACGTTTGACCGCAATAAAGTTATTTTTTACTTCACTGCTGACGGCCGAGTAGACTTTAGAGAGCTTGTAAAGGATTTGGCTTCTATCTTTAAAACAAGAATTGAGCTGCGCCAAATTGGAGTAAGGGATGAGGCGAAAATGCTCGGAGGAATCGGTCCTTGCGGAAGAATGCTTTGCTGTTCAACGTTTCTTGGAGATTTTGAACCCGTTTCCATTAAAATGGCCAAGGATCAGAACTTGTCTTTAAATCCTACGAAGATTTCAGGTCTTTGCGGACGTTTGATGTGCTGTCTAAAATATGAGAACGATGAGTATGAGACGGCAAAAGAGCAGCTTCCGGATATTGGAGAAATGATTACGACAGCAAACGGCCCCGCGAAGGTCGTTGGACTAAATATTCTGGAACGGGTGCTTCAGGTGGAACTGATAAACCGTGAAAAAGTGATAGAATATACTTGGGAAGAGCTCTTGGAAGAGGGCGTCGTATCCGCACAAACCACAGATTAACGAGGTGTGGAACCTTGGATAAAAAAGAGTTATTTGATACAGTCATTAACTTAGAAGAACAAATTGGCTCACTGTACCGGCAGCTGGGGGATTTGAAGCAGCATATCGGTGAGATGATTGAAGAAAATCATCATTTACAGCTTGAAAACAAGCATTTGCGCAAACGGCTGGACGATACGACGCAGCAGATTGAAAAGTTCAAAGCTGATAAAAAAGAATCAAAAACACAGAAGACAGAGCAAACTGATATAGGGGAAGGGTATGATAATCTGGCACGTCTGTATCAAGAAGGATTTCATATCTGCAATGTCCACTATGGAAGCGTTCGAAAAGAAGATTGTCTTTTCTGTCTGTCATTCTTAAATAAAAAATAAGGAAAAGGCTTCCGCATAAGACGGGAGCCTTTTTCAAAGGTACTGAAAGGATAAGAAGATGGTTTCATTACGTGATGATGAAAGATTAGATTATTTGCTCGCAGAGGACATGAAAATCATACAAAGTCCAACGGTGTTTGCTTTTTCATTGGACGCTGTGCTTCTGTCCAAATTTGCGTACGTTCCGATTCAAAAAGGAAAAATCGTTGATTTGTGCACCGGCAATGGCATTGTGCCGCTGCTGCTCAGCACAAGATCAAAAGCAGACATTCTTGGAGTTGAAATTCAAGAAAGACTTCATGATATGGCTGTTCGCAGTGTGGAGTATAATAAGCTGCAGGATCAGATTCAGATCCTACATGATGATCTGAAAAACATGCCGGAAAAGCTGGGACATAATCGATATGATGTTGTCACCTGCAATCCGCCGTATTTTAAAACGCCGAAGCAAACTGAGCAAAATATGAATGAGCATCTCAGAATCGCAAGACATGAAATTCACTGCACACTGGAGGATGTCATTTCAGTCAGCAGCAAGCTGCTCAAGCAAGGAGGAAAGGCAGCCCTTGTTCACCGGCCGGGCCGGCTTTTGGAGATTTTTGAACTGATGAAGGCTTATCAAATCGAACCGAAGCGTGTGCAATTTGTCTACCCGAAACAAGGAAAAGAAGCCAATACCATCTTGGTTGAAGGCATAAAGGGCGGACGTCCGGATTTAAAAATTCTTCCCCCTTTGTTCGTTTATGACGAACAAAATGAATATACAAAAGAAATCAGGACCATTTTATATGGAGACAAATAACCATTTCTTCTACGTCGTGAAATGTAAGGACAATAGTTGGTATGCCGGGTATACCAACGATCTGCAGAAACGAGTAAAAACACATAATGATGGAAAGGGCGCAAAGTATACAAAAGTAAGACGTCCGGTTGAATTGATTTTTGCCGAAGCTTTCACAACGAAACGGGAAGCCATGCAGGCGGAATATTATTTCAAAAAACTGACTCGAAAGAAAAAAGAGCTTTATATAGAAGAAAAGCGGAACAGCAAGGAGGCTGTATATGTTAAGGCGCCAAATGAGCTTTAATGGAAAGTCGGACATGGGGATTCTATATTTGGTCCCAACCCCAATCGGAAATTTAGAGGATATGACATTCCGGGCGATCGACACGCTGAAATCAGTGGATGCAATTGCTGCGGAAGATACGAGACAAACAAAAAAGCTTTGTCATGTATACGAAATTGAAACACCGCTTGTTAGTTATCACGAACATAATAAGGAGAGCAGCGGCCACAAAATCATTGAATGGCTGAAATCAGGAAAAAACATTGCCCTTGTCAGTGACGCCGGGCTGCCGACGATTTCTGATCCTGGAGCGGAAATCGTGAAGGATTTCACGGAGTTAGGCGGTTATGTCGTTCCGCTGCCGGGAGCAAATGCTGCATTAACAGCCCTAATCGCTTCAGGAATTGTACCACAGCCTTTCTTCTTTTACGGTTTTCTTAACAGACAGAAAAAAGAAAAGAAGAAGGAACTAGAAGCTCTTAAAAAACGGAGAGAAACAATTATCTTTTATGAAGCGCCTCACCGATTGAAGGAAACCTTGTCAGCGATGGCAGAGATATTAGGAGATCGGGAAATGGCTGTAACGCGTGAACTCACTAAGAAATATGAAGAGTTTATCAGAGGCTCGATATCCGAAGTCATCGAATGGGCAAACGAGGACCAGATACGTGGTGAGTTTTGTCTTGTCGTAGAAGGAAGTAAAGCAGAGGAATCAGATGAGGAAGCACAATGGTGGGAAAACCTCACCGCGAAAGACCATGTCGAGCATTACATCTCGAAAGGCGCTACTTCTAAAGAAGCTATTAAAAAAGCAGCAGTCGATCGCAATGTTCCAAAGCGTGAAGTGTACGATGCTTACCATATTCAGCAATAAAAAAACGTTCTTGTGTCATAACAAGAACGTTTTTTGTAAAAGAAATGATTATTTAAGGTTTTGAAGCTGGTTTTGGATTTCGCTGATGATTTGCTCAGCGCCTTCTTTACTAAGAACCAATTTACCGCCTGCAAGTTTAAGGTTATCATCAGAAACTTCACCAGTTACTTGGCAAGTCATGTTTGGTTTATATTTTTTAAGGATGATTTTTTCATCATCAACATAAATTTCAAGAGCATCTTTTTCTGCGATTCCAAGAGTACGACGCAATTCGATAGGAATAACTACACGTCCTAATTCATCAACTTTACGTACAATACCAGTAGATTTCATAAACATTCTCCTCCCAAGAGATAATTATTTGTTTAAATTATATTTTTCTTCGTCATTATTCGACAAAATCCTTACCTTCATAGCATAACAAGGTTTCCAATAATCGTCAATCATTTTGTTTACTATTGATTGTAAGAATTAGTTCTTATAGTCAGTAATGTCTCGAAAACTACTGGAATAACAGCATTTTATAAATTTTTAATAAAGCTATTATCCTACTAAAACTCCTTTTAAATCAAGACTTTCGAACCAAGGTTTTTTATTTCATTTGATTATATACGACAAAATTCGACATAAACAGACTTTTTTTATTTTCATTAAAGATTTTTAATTTTAATTATTCTTTTTCAGGGCATACGTATATATTCTTGATCTTAAAGGCTAAGATGGTATCATAGATAAAGGATAAATATAAATAATAATCATATATGATTTGCACTTATCGCCGCTCTCGTCCTTTGGGCGGGAGCTTTTTGACATTCTGATTGGGAGGTTTCAAGATGCCGCAAGAAAACAATACATTTTATATTACAACACCGATTTATTATCCGAGCGGAAAATTACATATCGGCCATGCATATACGACAGTCGCGGGAGATGCAATGGCACGCTACAAAAGATTAAAAGGGTTCGATGTTCGCTATTTAACGGGAACGGACGAGCATGGACAAAAGATTCAGCAAAAAGCTGAGCAGGAAAACATTACACCTCAGGAGTATGTGGATCGCGCAGCGGCAGATATTCAGAAACTGTGGAAACAGCTTGAAATCTCAAACGACGACTTTATCCGTACAACTGAAAAACGGCATAAAGTTGTGATTGAAAAGGTGTTTCAAAAGCTTCTTGATAACGGGGACATCTATCTTGATGAATATGAAGGCTGGTATAGTATCCCAGATGAAACGTTCTACACGGAAACTCAGCTGGTTGATATCGAGCGGAATGAAAAGGGAGAGGTCATCGGCGGAAAAAGCCCTGACAGCGGACACCCAGTTGAATTGATCAAAGAGGAATCATATTTCTTCCGTATGGGAAAATACGCGGATCGTCTTCTGAAATATTATGAAGAAAACCCAACATTCATCCAGCCGGAATCACGCAAAAACGAAATGATTAACAACTTTATCAAGCCTGGACTTGAGGATTTGGCTGTATCGCGTACCACTTTTGACTGGGGCGTGAAGGTGCCGGAAAATCCAAAGCACGTTGTATATGTTTGGATCGACGCGCTATTTAACTATTTAACAGCACTCGGCTATGATACAGAAAATGATGAGCTTTATCAAAAATATTGGCCTGCCGATGTTCATTTAGTCGGTAAGGAGATTGTGCGATTCCATACCATTTACTGGCCAATTATGCTGATGGCGTTGGATCTGCCGCTGCCGAAGCAAGTATTCGCGCATGGCTGGCTTTTAATGAAAGACGGAAAAATGTCGAAATCAAAAGGGAACGTTGTAGATCCCGTTACATTAATTGAACGTTACGGTTTAGACGAACTTCGTTATTACCTGCTTCGAGAAGTGCCGTTCGGATCTGACGGTGTTTTCACACCGGAAGGATTTGTTGAGCGGATTAACTATGATTTAGCGAATGATTTAGGAAACCTATTGAACCGTACAGTTGCGATGATCAATAAGTATTTTGACGGACAAATCGGTTCTTACAAAGGCGCCGTAACGGAATTTGACCAAACTCTCGTGTCAGTTGCTGAAGAAACGGTGAAGGCTTACGAGAAAGCAATGGAAAACATGGAATTCTCGGTAGCTCTTTCGACATTATGGCAGCTCATCAGCCGCACAAATAAATACATTGATGAGACAGCTCCATGGGTGCTTGCGAAGGATCCGGCAAAAGAAGAAGAACTGCAATCAGTTATGTATCATCTGGCTGAATCATTGCGTATTTCAGCTGTGTTGCTTCAGCCGTTCTTAACAAAGACACCGGAAAAAATGTTCGAGCAGCTGGGCATTACTGATGAAGCTTTAACAGCTTGGGACAGCATTACAGCTTTCGGCCAGCTGAAAGATACAAAAGTACAAAAAGGCGAGCCGTTGTTCCCTCGTTTAGAGGCAGAAGAAGAAATTGCTTACATCAAAGGGAAAATGCAGGGCTCAGCGCCAGCTAAAGAAGAAACAAAAGAAGAAGAGCCGCAAGAGGTTGATCGCTTACCTGAAATAGCGATCGATCAATTCATGGATGTAGAACTTCGCGTGGCAGAGGTTATCGAAGCAGAGCCGGTGAAAAAAGCAGATCGACTATTGAAGCTGCAGCTGGATCTTGGTTTTGAAAAACGCCAAGTCGTATCCGGTATTGCGAAGCATTATACGCCTGAAGAGCTTGTTGGGAAAAAACTCGTATGTGTAACAAATCTAAAACCGGTTAAGCTGAGAGGAGAGCTTTCTCAAGGTATGATCCTTGCTGGGGAGGCAGACGGCGTATTAAAAGTCGTATCTATCGATCAGTCGTTACCGAAAGGCACAAGAATTAAATAATGACAAACAAAAGGTGTTTCACGTGTAACAATTCGTCGAACACCTTTTGTGTTTCGACAAGAAAGGAGTTTTTCACTTATGTTGTTTGACACACATGCACATTTAAATGCAGAACAATATGATACTGATCTGGAAGAGGTTATTGAGCGGGCAAAATCTGAAAAAGTAGAACGAATAGTCGTAGTTGGTTTTGACCGACCGACCATTACCCGTGCGATGGAAATGATTGAGGAATATGATTTTATTTATGCAGCCATCGGCTGGCACCCTGTTGACGCGATTGACATGACAGAAGAAGATTTAGCATGGATTAAAGAGCTCTCTGCTCATGAAAAAGTGGTAGCGATAGGTGAAATGGGACTGGATTATCATTGGGATAAATCTCCTAAAGATGTTCAAAAAGAGGTGTTTAGAAAACAAATCGCCTTAGCAAAAGAGGTCAATCTGCCTATTATCATTCATAACCGTGATGCAACGGAGGATGTCGTGACGATTTTGAAAGAGGAAGGCGCAGAAGCCGTGGGCGGAATCATGCACTGCTTTACAGGAAGTGCGGAAGTGGCAAGAGAATGCATGAAAATGAATTTTTATTTATCATTTGGGGGACCGGTGACATTTAAAAATGCGAAGAAGCCGAAGGAAGTTGTGAAGGAAATACCAAATGATCGTTTGCTGATTGAAACTGACTGCCCATTTCTCACACCTCATCCTTTTCGCGGGAAAAGAAATGAGCCAAGCTATGTGAAATATGTGGCAGAGCAAATTGCTGAATTAAAAGGAATGACCTTCGAAGAGATTGCATCAATCACGACTGAAAATGCAAAAAGACTTTTCCGTATAAACTGACAAAAAACGCTAGCGGTTTTTGTAAGAGCTTGTCCCTTACGGCGTTTTTCTATAAAAGTTCTACATGCTTTCTTCTCCTCATAGGATAGGTTTGTCGACAAGTCTTTCTTCCGTTTCTCATTGTATTTCAGGATAATGAAGAAGACACTGAGCTTTTGGGAGAAAGAGAAGGGAGGGTTGACAGCCTTTTAGATACTCTATATAATCTCTCCGAGGAGAAGGAGGCGTTTTTCATCATACAAAAAATGAAAAAGCTGTTTTCCGTAAAGCTTAGCAAAAGCAAAGTCATTCTGGTTGCTGCTTGTTTGCTATTGGCAGGAAGCGGGACTGCGTATGCGGCTCATGAGCTGACAAAACAATCAGTCTCAGTTTCTATCAATGGCAAAAAGAAACATATACGCACACATGCAAAAACGGTCGGTGATCTTTTAGAGACGCTTGATATAAAGACAAGAGACGAAGACAAGATCACACCTGCTAAACAGACAAATATAACAGCAGATATGGACGTTGTGTACGAGGCTGCAAAACCTGTGAAGCTTACAATAAACGGGGAAGAAAAGACATTATGGTCAACAGCAAAAACGGTCGGTGCATTACTGGACGAAAAAGATGTTGATGTAAAAGAACACGATCAAATTGATCCCGCAATAGATACAGATATTTCTAAAGACATGAAGATTAACATAGAACCCGCATTTCAGGTTACTGTGAATGATGCAGGAAAACAAAAGAAGATCTGGACGACTTCGACTACGGTCGCTGACTTTTTAAAACAGCAAAAGATGAACATAAAAGACGAAGATAAAATCAAGCCTGCGTTAGATGCAAAGCTGACGAAAGGAAAGGCTGATATTACAATTACTCGTATCGAAAAGGTCACCGATGTAGTTGAAGAGAAAATCGCGTTCGATGTGAAAAAGCAAGAAGACGCTTCTCTTGAAAAAGGGATAGAAAAGGTCGTCCAAAAAGGAAAAGAAGGCAAGCTTAAAAAACATTTCGAAGTCGTTAAAGAAAACGGCAAAGAAGTGTCCAGAGAACTTGTAAAAGAAGAAACTGCTGAACAAAGCAAAGATAAGGTGGTTGCTGTCGGCACAAAGCAAAGCAGTCCAAAGATTGAAAAGGTCAGTGCTTCCGGTGATTCAAAAACAGTCGTGTCCCGCAGCAATGAATCAACAGGCAAAGTTATGACTGTATCATCTACGGCTTATACAGCAAGCTGCAGCGGTTGTTCAGGACATACAGCTACAGGCGTCAATTTGAAAAATAATCCGAATGCGAAAGTTATCGCTGTAGATCCAAATGTTATTCCGCTAGGCTCCAAAGTTCACGTTGAAGGCTATGGATATGCCATTGCTGCAGATACTGGTTCAGCGATTAAAGGGAACAAAATAGACGTCTTTTTCCCAGAAAAATCATCGGCGTACCGATGGGGAAATAAAACAGTCAAAATAAAAATCTTAAATTAATATATACTTATGTATTCAGAGGGTTTTGCGCCCTCTGTTTTTTTCGTTATAATAGACAAAGTGTATTTTCTGCTTATTAGACGCTCGACATTAGAAAAAGTTTCATGAATATACAAAAGTTTTTATTTTACCTTGGAGGAAATAATGAAAATTAAAGAGATCATTGTGGTCGAGGGGCGTGACGATACGGCCCGCATCAAATTGGCTGTTGATGCAGACACAATTGAAACAAATGGTTCAGCCATCGATGATCGTGTGATTGACCAAATCCGTTTGGCCCAGAAGACCAGAGGCGTCATCATTTTGACGGATCCGGACTTCCCGGGAGAGAAGATCCGCAAAACCATTTCTGAGGCTGTACCCGGCTGTAAGCATGCTTTTTTGCCAAAGCATCTTGCCAAACCTAAAAACAAGCGGGGAATTGGTGTGGAGCACGCATCGATTGAAAGCATTAGGGCATGTTTAGAAAACGTGCACGAAGAGATGGAAGCGCAGCCGAGTGAGATTTCAGCTGAGGATCTGATTCATGCCGGACTGATTGGCGGATCTGCCGCCAAACGCCGCCGTGAGCGATTGGGTGATTTGTTGAAAATCGGCTATACAAATGGCAAACAGCTTCAAAAACGGCTGCAAATGTTTCAAATTAAAAAAAGTGATTTTATGAGTGCGCTCGATACCGTTATGCGGGAGGAACAGAATGAATAAAGATATTGCGACACCGATTAGAACGAAAGAGATACTGAAAAAATACGGTTTTTCTTTTAAAAAGAGCTTAGGACAGAATTTCTTAATTGATACGAACATTTTAGACAGAATTGTCGATCACGCGGAAGTGACGGAGAAAACAGGTGTCATTGAAATCGGCCCGGGAATCGGGGCTTTGACCGAACAACTCGCCAAGCGGGCGAAAAAGGTCGTGGCATTTGAAATTGACCAGCGATTATTACCGATCCTGAAAGATACGCTATCTCCTTACGACAATGTCACTGTCATTCATCAGGATGTATTAAAGGCTGATGTCAAGTCGGTCATTGAAGAACAATTTCAAGACTGTGATGAGATCATGGTAGTAGCCAACCTTCCTTATTATGTGACAACGCCGATTATCATGAAACTGCTTGAAGAACATCTTCCGCTGAAAGGGATTGTGGTCATGCTGCAAAAAGAAGTGGCTGAGCGCATGGCGGCAGACCCTTCATCTAAGGAATACGGTTCACTTTCAATCGCGGTGCAATTTTATACAGAAGCCAAAACGGTGATGATCGTTCCGAAAACCGTGTTTGTTCCTCAGCCTAACGTAGATTCCGCAGTCATTCGGCTGATTCTCCGCGACGGACCGGCAGTGGACGTGGAAAACGAAGCCTTTTTCTTTCAGTTAATCAAGGCAAGCTTTGCTCAGCGCCGTAAAACGCTGCTCAATAACTTAGTCAACAACCTGCCTGAAGGAAAAGCACAAAAATCAACGATTGAGCAAGTGCTGGAAGAAACAAATATTGACGGCAAGCGCCGAGGTGAATCCCTGTCTATTGAGGAGTTCGCAGCGCTGTCTAACGGATTGTATAAAGCCTTTTTCTAAAAGGGCTTTTTGTTTTGCGCACCACATGGACTGCCGCTACATAGGCTAGAGAAGGACCTTTAATTCAATGATAAGAAAAACTTGGACTCAGCGAAAAAAGGCGCTTTCTCAAGGCTCTTTCTTTCATGATGAGGCTTAGTCTATGTGTGGAGTGAGGAACGTGCAATTTCAAATAGGGGATATGGTAGCCAGAAAATCTTATCAAATGGATGTTTTGTTTCGCATTATAGGAATAGAGCAAACAAGCAAAGGAAATTCAATCGCCATTTTGCATGGCGATGCAGTCAGGCTGATTGCTGATGCGGATTTTTCTGATCTGGTAGCAGTGAAAAAAGATGAGCAGATGATGCGGAAAAAGAAAGATGAGAGCAGAATGAATGAATCGCTCGAATTGCTCCGCCAGGATTATAAGCTGCTCAGAGAAAAGCAGGAGTACTATGCGACAAGCCAATATCAGCATCAGGAGCATTATTTTCATATGCCGGGCAAGGTGCTTCATCTGGACGGTGATGAAGCGTATCTGAAAAAATGCCTGAATGTCTATAAAAAAATTGGAGTGCCGGTCTACGGCATCCATTGCCATGAAAAGAAAATGTCTGCTTCTATTGAAGAATTACTCGACAAATATCGACCTGATATCCTGGTGGTAACAGGGCATGATGCGTACTCGAAGCAAAAGGGCAGCATTGATGATTTGAACGCGTACAGACATTCAAAGCACTTTGTTGAAACGGTTCATAACGCCCGAAAAAAGATCCCTCACTTAGATCAGCTTGTTATTTTTGCAGGGGCCTGCCAATCCCATTTTGAATCACTCATAAAAGCGGGGGCAAATTTCGCGAGTTCTCCATCAAGAGTAAACATCCATGCGCTTGATCCGGTGTATATCGTCGCGAAAATCAGCTTTACGCCGTTTATGGAACGAATCAATGTATGGGAAGTGCTCCGTAATACGCTGACAAGAGAGAAAGGGCTTGGAGGTATTGAAACAAGAGGAGTGCTGAGAATTGGAATGCCTTATAAGTCCAATTAACAGATGAAAACCCGCATCGAAGATCTATGCGGGTTTTTTATTTTACATAATGATACATAATTTACCGAAACTTGCGGAAAATAATTGAGGAATCATAGAATTTTGTCAAAATAATTTTATTGACAACGTCTTATTAACGTTGATATAATTTAAATTTTATTTGACAAAAATGGGCTCGTGTTGTACAATAAATGTAGTGAGGTGGATGCAATGGCGAAGACGTTGTCCGATATTAAAAGATCGCTTGATGGGAATTTAGGTAAAAGGCTGACGTTAAAAGCAAACGGTGGCCGCCGAAAAACGATTGAGCGTTCGGGCATTTTAGCTGAGACGTACCCTTCTGTTTTTGTGATACAACTAGATCAAGACGAGAACTCGTTTGAAAGAGTTTCATACAGTTATGCTGATATTTTGACTGAGACTGTTGAGTTGACATTTAATGATGACGCCGCAAGTTCAGTAGCATTTTAACGGGCAGTGAACCTTTTGTTTACTGCTTTTTGTTTTGCCCTTTTTTGGTTTCCAGTAATTTTAACGAAAGTTCCATCTGATTTAACAAAAGATAAAACAGTCACATATTATCGTGACGTGCACGAATGGCTATCACTTCTAAAAAAGGGGTTGTTTCGTTTGGGCAGACGTCGTGGAGTTATGTCAGATGAGTTTAAATATGAGCTGGCTAAAGACCTTGGTTTTTATGATACAGTCAAAAATGGCGGCTGGGGCGAAATTCGGGCTCGCGATGCCGGTAACATGGTAAAGCGCGCCATTGAAATCGCCGAACAGCAAATGGCTCAGAATCAGAATAACCGATAAGGATGTGACCCGGGGGACGTGCCGTTCCCCGGTTTTTTGTGTTGGATATAAATACATAATGGCCCGCAATATGGATATGTTCATCCTGTACTTCAAATGTGATACAATGTTCATACTTATGTTTAGATGGAGAAGTAGGTGAAAGCTATGCGTATTTTAGAAAAAGCGCCAGCAAAGATCAATCTGTCACTTGACGTAACCCGAAAACGCCCGGATGGCTATCATGAAGTCGAAATGATCATGACGACGATTGATTTAGCGGATCGGATTGAATTGACGGAGCTGGCAGAGGATGAAGTGAGGGTTTCCTCCCACAACCGTTTTGTGCCTGATGACCAAAGAAACTTAGCTTATCAGGCTGCCAAGCTGATCAAGGACAGATACAACGTGAAAAAGGGAGTTTCCATCATGATTACGAAGGTGATTCCGGTGGCTGCCGGTCTTGCCGGCGGAAGCAGTGATGCGGCTGCGACGCTCAGAGGGCTGAACAGACTGTGGAATTTAAATCTTTCTGCAGAAACGCTTGCTGAGCTTGGAGCGGAAATTGGCTCCGACGTTTCATTTTGTGTCTATGGCGGGACTGCACTAGCAACAGGACGCGGCGAGAAAATTAAACATATCAGCACGCCTCCGCACTGCTGGGTCATTTTAGCAAAGCCGACAATCGGTGTTTCAACTGCTGAGGTGTACAGACAGCTGAAGCTGGATGATGTAGAGCATCCGGATGTACAAGGCATGATTGAGGCTATAGAGGAAAAGAGTTTTCAAAAGATGTGCAGCCGTTTAGGCAATGTGCTTGAATCTGTTACGCTTGATATGCATCCTGAAGTCGCGATGATCAAAAACCAGATGAAACGCTTTGGCGCAGATGCCGTGTTAATGAGCGGGAGCGGCCCGACAGTGTTTGGGCTGGTTCAGTATGAGTCGAAGGTGCAAAGAATTTATAACGGGTTAAGAGGCTTCTGCGATCAAGTTTATGCGGTAAGAATGATCGGCGAACAGAACGCTCTTGATTAAATCCGTATGTTAAGTTATATTGATCTTAAAATATTCGGATTTTGGGGGTAAGTTCATGAAGTTTCGTCGCAGCGGCAGATTGGTGGACTTAACAAATTACTTGTTAACCCATCCGCACGAGTTAATACCGCTAACCTTTTTTTCTGAGCGGTATGAATCTGCAAAATCATCGATCAGTGAAGATTTAACGATTATTAAGCAAACCTTTGAGCAGCAGGGGATCGGTACTTTGCTTACTGTTCCCGGAGCTGCCGGAGGCGTCAAATATATTCCGAAAATGAAGCAGGCTGAAGCTGAAGAGTTTGTGCAGACACTTGGACAGTCGCTGGCAAATCCTGAGCGTATCCTTCCGGGCGGTTATGTATATTTAACGGATATCTTAGGAAAGCCATCTGTACTCTCCAAGGTAGGGAAGCTGTTTGCTTCTGTGTTTGCAGACCGCGAAATTGATGTAGTCATGACCGTTGCCACGAAAGGCATCCCTTTGGCGTACGCAGCTGCGAGCTATCTGAATGTCCCTGTCGTCATCGTTCGCAAAGACAACAAGGTAACAGAAGGCTCCACAGTCAGCATTAATTACGTCTCAGGTTCCTCAAACCGCATTCAAACGATGTCACTAGCGAAAAGAAGTATGAAAACGGGTTCAAACGTACTCATTATTGATGACTTTATGAAAGCAGGCGGCACAATTAATGGTATGATTAACCTGTTGGATGAGTTTAACGCAAATGTGGCGGGGATCGGCGTCTTGGTTGAAGCCGAAGGAGTAGATGAACGTCTTGTTGATGAATATATGTCACTTCTTACTCTTTCAACCATCAACATGAAAGAGAAGTCCATTGAAATTCAGAATGGTAATTTTCTGCGTTTTTTTAAAGACAATCTTTTAAAGAATGGAGAGACAGAATCATGACAAAAGCAGTCCATACAAAACATGCCCCAGCGGCAATCGGGCCTTATTCGCAAGGGATTATCGTAAATAATATGTTTTACAGCTCAGGCCAAATTCCTTTAACTCCTTCAGGCGAAATGGTGAACGGTGATATTAAGGAGCAGACTCATCAAGTATTCAGCAACTTAAAAGCGGTGCTGGAAGAAGCAGGTGCTTCTTTTGAAACAGTTGTAAAAGCAACTGTATTTATCGCGGACATGGAACAGTTTGCGGAAGTAAACGAAGTGTACGGACAATATTTTGACACACACAAACCGGCGAGATCCTGTGTTGAAGTCGCGAGACTCCCGAAGGACGCGCTGGTCGAGATCGAAGTTATTGCATTGGTAAAATAATAAGAAAAAGTGATTCTGGGTGAGCTCGGAATCACTTTTTTATTTACCTTATGCCCGAAATAAAAGCGTTATGACCTAATTGTGTAACTATATCCTATTTTTTCAAAAAATATTTTAAAAACGAGCAGGATTTCGGAAAAAATCGTGGAATTGATACACTAATGCTTTTATATAGGGAAAAGGTGGTGAACTACTGTGGAAGTTACTGACGTAAGATTACGCCGCGTGAATACCGATGGTCGCATGAGAGCGATTGCATCCATCACGCTGGATCACGAATTTGTTGTACATGATATTCGTGTGATTGATGGAAACAATGGTCTTTTCGTTGCGATGCCGAGTAAACGCACCCCTGATGGAGAGTTCCGCGATATTGCTCATCCAATTAATTCAAGCACACGAGGAAAGATTCAAGATGCCGTGTTAAATGAGTATCATCGTCTGGGTGACACTGAAGCATTAGAATTCGAAGAAGCTGGAGCTTCTTAAAAAATAACCAAAAGCAAGGACTGCTGAAAGGGCTGACAAAAGCCTTTTGCCGGCAGTCCTTTTTTAATTCTGATTTTTCAAACTTAATTGCACTCAATAGAAAATTCTTGCACTTCATGAAGTCTCCTTGAAATCAGAAGATATTTAGGATATATTTTTCTATGGATAAAAGGGATATTGGAGGCCAATAAATGGATAAGCGGTTTGCAGTTGTTTTAGCGGCTGGACAAGGAACGAGAATGAAATCGAAGCTTTATAAAGTCCTTCATCCAGTTTGCGGTAAGCCTATGGTAGAGCACGTCGTGGACGAAGCCTTAAAGTTATCTTTATCAAAGCTCGTCACGATTGTCGGACATGGTGCGGAAGAAGTGAAAAAGCAGCTTAGTGATAAAAGCGAGTACGCGCTTCAAGCAGAACAGCTTGGCACTGCTCATGCGGTAAAACAGGCACAGCCATTTCTTGCTGACGAAAAAGGCGTCACGATTGTCATTTGCGGAGATACGCCGCTTTTAACAGCAGAGACAATGGAACAGATGCTGAAAGAACATACACAAAGAGAAGCGAAAGCTACGATTTTAACTGCGGTTGCAGAAGATCCAACCGGATACGGCCGTATTATTCGCGGCGAAAACGGAGCGGTTCAAAAAATCGTTGAGCATAAGGACGCCTCTGAAGAGGAACGTCTTGTGACTGAGATCAATACCGGCACGTATTGCTTTGATAATGAAGCACTATTTCGGGCCATTGATCAGGTGTCTAATGATAATGCTCAAGGCGAGTATTATTTGCCGGATGTCATAGAGATTCTTAAAAACGAAGGCGAAACTGTTGCCGCTTACCAGACTGGTAATTTCCAAGAAACGCTCGGAGTTAATGATAGAGTTGCTCTTTCTCAGGCAGAACAATTTATGAAAGAGCGTATTAATAAAAGGCATATGCAAAATGGCGTAACGCTGATTGACCCGATGAACACGTATATTTCTCCTGACGCTGTCATCGGAAGCGATACTGTGATTTATCCTGGAACTGTGATTAAAGGTGAGGTGCAAATCGGAGAAGATACGATTATCGGCCCTCATACGGAGATTATGAATAGTTCAATTGGCAGCCGTACGGTCATTAAACAATCGGTAGTCAATCACAGTAAAGTGGGGAATGATGTGAACATAGGACCTTTTGCTCACATCAGACCTGATTCTGTCATCGGGAATGAAGTGAAGATCGGGAATTTTGTTGAAATCAAAAAGACTCGATTCGGAGACCGAAGCAAGGCTTCTCATTTAAGCTATGTCGGTGATGCTGAGGTAGGCACAGATGTAAACTTGGGCTGCGGTTCAATAACTGTCAATTATGATGGAAAGAATAAATATTTGACGAAAATTGAAGACGGCGCGTTTATCGGCTGCAACTCCAACTTGGTTGCCCCTGTCACAGTCGGAGAAGGCGCTTATGTAGCGGCAGGTTCAACTGTTACGGAAGATGTACCTGGAAAAGCGCTTGCTATTGCCAGAGCGAGACAAGTAAATAAAGACGATTATGTGAAAAATATTCATAAAAAATAATCCTAAATTCGGAGGTTTATCCATGTCTAATCAATACGGAGATAAGAATTTAAAGATTTTTTCTTTGAATTCGAATCCAGAGCTTGCAAAAGAAATCGCAGATATAGTTGGAGTTCAATTAGGGAAATGTTCTGTCACAAGATTTAGTGATGGGGAAGTCCAAATTAATATCGAAGAAAGTATTCGCGGATGTGACTGTTATATCATCCAGTCTACAAGTGACCCCGTTAACGAGCATATTATGGAACTGCTGATTATGGTAGATGCGTTAAAACGCGCTTCTGCAAAAACGATTAACATTGTTATTCCTTATTACGGTTATGCGCGTCAAGACAGAAAAGCAAGATCCCGTGAGCCAATCACAGCAAAACTTTTCGCTAACCTGCTTGAAACAGCCGGTGCGACTCGTGTGATTGCACTTGACCTGCATGCGCCGCAAATTCAAGGATTCTTTGATATACCGATTGACCACTTAATGGGTGTTCCGATTTTAGGAGAATATTTTGAAGGCAAAAACCTTGAAGATATCGTCATTGTTTCACCAGACCACGGCGGTGTGACACGCGCCCGCAAACTGGCTGACCGACTAAAAGCGCCGATTGCGATTATCGATAAACGCCGTCCGCGTCCAAACGTGGCGGAAGTCATGAATATTGTTGGTAATATCGAAGGGAAGACCGCTATCCTGATCGATGACATTATTGATACTGCAGGTACCATTACACTTGCTGCTAATGCGCTCGTTGAAAACGGGGCGAAAGAAGTATATGCATGCTGTACACACCCTGTACTATCAGGCCCTGCTGTTGAACGGATTAATAATTCAACAATTAAAGAGCTTGTTGTGACAAACAGCATCAAGCTTCCTGAAGAAAAGAAAATTGAACGGTTCAAGCAGCTTTCAGTCGGACCGCTTCTGGCTGAAGCGATTATTCGCGTTCATGAGCAGCAATCAGTCAGCTATCTGTTCAGCTAAACCGATATTTGAGGTTTAAATCCTTATCGTTATGGGTATTGTTTGTAATAGGACAATAAAACGATAATAGGATGGTGCTGAATATGGCAACTTTAACGGCAAAAGAAAGAACGGACTTTACTCGTTCGTCTCTTCGGAATATCCGTACTTCAGGACATGTTCCAGGTATCATATATGGGAAAGACACGGGAAACAAACCTGTATCATTAGACAGTGTGGAGCTGATCAAAACGCTGAGGGACGAAGGTAAAAATACAGTCATCACGCTTGACGTCAGCGGAGAAAAACATTCTGTCATGGTAACAGACCTGCAAACGGACCCGCTGAAAAATGAAATCACTCATGCTGACTTTCAAGTTGTCAATATGAGTGAAGACATTGAGGTGGAAGTTCCGATTCATCTGACCGGAGAAGCCATTGGAGTGAAAAACGGAGGCGTATTGCAGCAGCCGCTGTATGCACTTACTGTAAAGGCTAAGCCAAAAGCCATTCCGCAAACGATTGAGGCTGATATTTCAAACCTCGATGTAAATGAAGTACTGACTATTGCGGATTTGCCTGCTGGCGGTGACTACTCCTTTAATCATGAATCAGATGAGGTCGTAGCTTCTATCCTTCCTCCGCAGCAGCAGGAAGCAGCTGAGATAGATGAAGAGGAATCTGCCGATGCTCAGCCTGAAGGTGAAAACAAAGAACAATAATAGCTTAAGGCGTAACCCTCCCGAGGTTACGTCTTTTGTGCTAGAATGAGAAGAATTATAGCCCGCTATGCAGGCGGGAGTTTATGTGACTAAGGGAGGATTCGCCATGCTTGTAATTGCCGGTCTCGGAAACCCCGGGAAGAACTATGAAAATACACGGCATAATGTCGGATTTATGGTGATAGATCAGCTTGCGAAGGAATGGAATATTGAGCTGAATCAAAATAAATTTAACGGATTATACGGAACCGGATTTGTTTCCGGCAAAAAGGTTCTACTTGTTAAACCGCTTACATATATGAATTTATCAGGAGAATGTTTGCGGCCTTTAATGGACTATTATGATGTCGATAATGAAGATTTGACAGTCATTTACGACGATCTTGATCTTCCGACTGGCAAGATCCGTTTAAGAACGAAAGGAAGCGCTGGAGGGCACAATGGCATCAAATCACTGATTCAGCATCTTGGAACATCCGAGTTTGACCGCATACGCATCGGAATCGGCCGGCCTGTAAACGGCATGAAGGTCGTTGATTATGTGTTGGGCTCCTTCACCAAGGAGGAGGCACCTGAGATTGACGGAGCGGTCGATAAATCTGTGAAGGCTTGTGAAGCTTCTCTGAGCAAACCGTTTTTAGAAGTCATGAACGAATTTAACGCGAAGGTATAAAATGAATCAACAAAGTCCATACTACACCAAAATGACTTTTTCATCAGGAGGTCCCTTGTATGGCTTTGCATTATTATTGTCGTCATTGCGGAGTGAAAGTAGGCAGTCTTGAATCTTCCATGGTATCGACTGACTCACTCGGATTTCAGCACTTAACAAACGAGGAAAGAAACGATATGATTTCTTATAAAGATAATGGAGATGTCCATGTTTTGACGATATGTGAAGATTGCCAAGAGGCGCTTGACCGAAATCCGCATTACCACGAACATCACACATTTATTCAATAAAAAGCTTTGGTGTAGACACTAGACCAAAGCGTTTTTCTGTTCTCACAGGAAACAGAGAGGAGGGGCCATATGGACAACATTCAAACCTTTATAAAAGAAAGCGATGACTTTAAATCCATCATCAACGGTTTACACGAGGGGCTGAAGGAACAGCTGCTCGCGGGTCTGTCGGGTTCCGCGCGTTCTGTTTTTACTTCTGCCCTGGCTAATGAAACGAATAAGCCTATCTTTCTAATCACCCATAACTTATATCAAGCCCAGAAAGTAACGGATGATCTGACTGCACTTCTAGAGGATCGGTCTGTCCTTTTGTACCCCGTCAATGAACTTATTTCATCAGAAATCGCAGTCGCAAGCCCTGAATTGCGGGCGCAGCGATTAGATGTCATTAATAGATTAACGAATGGAGAAGCGCCAATTGTCGTTGCTCCTGTAGCTGCAATCAGAAGAATGCTGCCGCCTGTAGAGGTGTGGAAAAACAGCCAAATGCTCATTCAAGTGGGCTATGATATCGAACCTGATCAGCTTGCATCACGGCTGGTAGAGGTAGGATATGAGCGGTCTGATATGGTTTCTGCACCCGGGGAATTCAGTATTCGCGGAGGAATCATTGACATTTACCCGCTGACTTCAGAGCATCCGGTGAGAATTGAACTTTTTGACACCGAAGTTGATTCAATCCGCAGCTTTAACTCAGATGATCAGCGGTCAATTGAGACGCTTACCTCGATCAATATCGGTCCTGCGAAGGAATTGATTATCAGACCTAAAGAAAAAGCGCGGGCGATGGAAAAAATGGATGAAGGTCTTGCCGCAAGCCTGAAAAAATTAAAGCTCGACAAGCAAAAAGAAATCCTTCACACGAATATTTCTCACGACAAAGAACGCTTGTCTGAAGGCCAGACAGATCAGGAGCTGGTGAAGTATCTCTCATATTTCTATGAAAAGCCTGCTAGTTTACTAGATTATACACCTGATAATACACTTCTGATTTTGGATGAAGTCAGCCGGATTCATGAGATGGAAGAACAGCTTCAAAAAGAAGAAGCGGAGTTCATAACAAACCTTCTCGAGGAAGGGAAGATTTTGCATGACATCAGTTTGTCATTCAGCTTCCAAAAAATAGTGGCTGAGCAAAAACGCCCTCTGCTGTACTATTCTTTATTTTTGCGGCATGTACACCACACGAGTCCGCAAAATATCGTCAATGTGTCAAGCAGACAAATGCAGAGTTTCCATGGCCAAATGAATGTGCTGGCGGGTGAAATGGAACGCTTTAAAAAATCCAACTTCACCGTTGTATTCTTAGGAGCCAACAAGGAACGTACACAGAGATTATCTTCTGTTCTCGCTGATTATGAAATCGAAGCCGCCATGACAGACAGCAAAAAAGCGCTTGTTCAGGGACAGGTCTATATCATGGAAGGCGAGCTCCAATCGGGATTTGAGCTGCCGTTAATGAAGCTTGCCGTTATTACGGAAGAAGAACTGTTCAAAAACCGTGTGAAAAAGAAGCCTCGAAAACAGAAGCTTACAAATGCAGAGCGCATTAAAAGCTATTCCGAGCTTCAAATCGGTGATTATGTCGTTCATATTAATCACGGGATCGGAAAGTATTTAGGAATTGAAACCCTTGAAATCAATGGGATCCACAAAGACTATTTAAACATTCATTATCAGGGAAGCGACAAGCTTTACGTCCCTGTAGAACAAATTGACCAGGTGCAAAAATATGTCGGCTCCGAAGGAAAAGAGCCGAAGCTTTATAAATTAGGCGGTAGCGAATGGAAACGGGTCAAGAAAAAAGTAGAGACATCCGTTCAGGATATTGCTGATGATTTAATTAAGCTGTATGCCGAAAGGGAAGCGAGCAAGGGCTATGCGTTTTCTCCTGACCATGAAATGCAGCGTGAATTTGAATCGGCGTTCCCTTATCAAGAAACCGAGGATCAGCTCCGTTCCATTCACGAAATCAAAAAGGACATGGAAAGAGAACGTCCGATGGACCGCTTGCTATGCGGAGATGTAGGCTACGGTAAAACAGAGGTTGCCATACGTGCCGCGTTTAAGGCGATCGGTGACGGAAAGCAGGTAGCTCTGCTCGTTCCGACAACAATTTTGGCACAGCAGCACTATGAAACCATTAAAGAGCGCTTCCAGGACTATCCGATTAATATCGGCCTGCTCAGCAGATTCAGAACGAGAAAAGAAGCGAACGAAACAATCAAAGGATTGAAAAACGGGACTGTTGATATCGTCATCGGGACGCACCGGCTGCTGTCAAAAGATGTCGTGTATAAAGACTTAGGACTCCTCATCATTGATGAAGAGCAGCGTTTTGGTGTAACCCATAAAGAAAAGATCAAACAGATCAAAGCCAATGTTGATGTATTAACTTTAACAGCGACGCCGATTCCGCGTACGCTGCATATGTCTATGCTTGGCGTAAGGGACCTTTCAGTCATCGAGACTCCGCCGGAAAACCGATTCCCCGTACAGACATATGTTGTGGAATACAACGGGGCCCTTGTCAGAGAGGCGATTGAACGTGAGCTTGCACGCGGAGGCCAGGTCTATTTCTTGTACAACCGGGTAGAGGATATCGAGCGGAAGGCGGATGAGATCTCAATGCTTGTCCCTGACGCAAAGGTAGCGTATGCGCACGGGAAAATGACAGAAAACGAATTAGAAACCGTTATGCTAAGTTTCCTTGAAGGAGAATCAGACGTTCTCGTCAGCACAACCATTATTGAAACAGGCGTTGACATTCCGAACGTCAATACGCTGATCGTATTTGATGCCGACAAGATGGGTCTTTCTCAGCTTTATCAGCTGCGGGGACGCGTCGGCCGATCTAATCGTGTGGCGTATGCGTACTTCACGTACCGCAGGGATAAAGTGCTGACAGAAGTGGCTGAAAAAAGGCTGCAGGCCATTAAAGAATTCACAGAGCTTGGTTCCGGTTTTAAAATCGCAATGCGTGACTTAACGATTCGCGGAGCCGGGAATCTTCTTGGCGCCCAGCAGCATGGCTTCATCGATTCGGTCGGATTTGACCTCTATTCACAAATGCTGAAGGAGGCCATTGAAGAGCGTAAAGGAGACACAGCGAAGACGGAGCAGTTTGAAACAGAAATTGATGTTGAGCTTGATGCATATATTCCGGAAACATATATTCAAGACGGCAAACAGAAAATTGATATGTATAAACGCTTCAGGTCTGTGGCTACAATCGAAGAGAAGAATGAACTTCAAGACGAAATGATCGACCGGTTTGGAAACTATCCAAAAGAAGTCGAATACTTGTTTACTGTTGCAGAAATGAAGGTTTATGCGAAGTATGAACGTGTTGAGCTGATTAAGCAGGATAAAGATGCTGTCAGATTGACAATTTCAGAAGAAGCAAGTGCTGAAATTGACGGCCAGAAGCTGTTTGAGCTCGGCAATAAATATGGAAGACAAATCGGACTGGGAATGGAAGGAAAAAAACTCAAAATCTCCATACAGACGAAAGGCCGAAGTGCCGATGAATGGCTCGAAACCGTGCTGGGCATGCTGAAGGGCTTAAAAGATGTGAAAAAGCAAACCATTTCATCAACGTAAATTTTGTTACTCTCTGGTGTATATTACATTTGATGTTACGGATACTAATTTCAAGCGAGGCGGAAGGTACATAAAGTGACTTGCTTTAGGTCTTTCCCACATGTATATACCATCAAATGAAAGAGAGGCACCAGAGATGAAAGCAACCGGTATCGTACGTCGTATTGATGACTTAGGACGGGTCGTGATTCCTAAAGAAATTCGCAGAACTCTAAGAATCAGGGAAGGCGATCCGCTTGAGATTTTTGTAGATCGTGACGGAGAAGTGATTTTGAAAAAGTACTCTCCGATCAGTGAGCTTGGAGACTTTGCAAAGGAGTATGCAGACGCCCTTTATGACAGTCTCGGGCATTCAGTGCTTATTTGTGACCGTGACGTATATATTGCCGTGTCTGGCAGCTCAAAAAAAGACTACTTAAACAAGTCGATCAGCGAAATGCTGGAAAGAACAATGGATCAGCGCAGTTCCGTGCTTGAGAGTGATGCGAAATCAGTACAGCTTGTGAATGGCATAGATGAGGACATGAATTCTTATACTGTCGGCCCGATTGTGGCGAATGGCGATCCGATAGGCGCCGTGGTTATCTTTTCAAAGGATCAGACAATGGGCGAAGTAGAGCATAAAGCCGTTGAGACAGCAGCTGGATTTTTGGCGCGTCAAATGGAACAGTAGGTCTTATTCCTTTTATCGAAAATAGGTATGAAAAGAACAGCTCTCCTTGGGATGCTGTTCTTTTTTTCATGCATGCCCAAAAAGGATTCCAAGGGTTGGGATGTGGTATAATAACCTCGTTTTTATTTGTGCCGCGGTAATACGTGAACCGTATTGCCCCTGACGTTGGGAAGGAGCTTTTGGATGGACGATTCAATAGGCGTCAAACGGCATTGGATTTGGCAGGGGGCATTTGTTTTAATTCTGGCAGGCGTTATCTCAAAAATATTAAGCGCCGTGTACAGAGTCCCGTTTCAAAACATTGTCGGCGATGTTGGATTTTATATATATCAGCAGGTTTATCCCTTTCTTGGTATTGCGGTCATGCTGTCAACATCAGGATTTCCGGTCATTATTTCGAAACTGATGAATGATTACAGTGAAAAAAGCCATCACACCATATTAAAAATGTCAGCGTTGTTTTTGTCTTTCATTGGTGTTTTATTATTTCTGTGCTTATATATGGGTGCTGTTCCAATCGCACTTTTTATGGGAGACTCACATCTCGCCGTGTTAATTCAAGTCACTGCGTTTGCATTTCTGCTGTTCCCGTTTGTCGCGTTGCTTAGAGGCGGGTTTCAAGGGCGGTACGATATGCTCCCGTCAGCTTTATCGCAGATGACAGAGCAGTTTCTGCGGGTTGCGGTGCTCTTGGGATTATCATTTTGGCTCGTCAAAAAGGGAGCCTCGCTTTATACTGCGGGAGCGGCAGCTGCTTCCGGGTCTCTTGCCGGGAGTTTCATTGCGTTGATGATACTTGGATTTTTTTGGTTTAAAGTGAAAAGAGACAAACAAACGGAAACGCAAAATGAAAATGTCCTAACAACAAAAGAACTAATGAAAAAACTGCTTTTATATTCGGTTACAATTTGTGTAAGTAGTTTGCTGCTTTTGTTTATCCAGCTTGTCGATGCTTTGAATTTATATTCTTTGCTTTCGGACGGTGAGGCGAGCGAAGAAGCGAAACGCCTAAAGGGGATTTATGATCGGGGGCAGCCCTTGCTGCAGCTTGGTTCAGTTTTCGCAGTGAGCATTGCAACGTCACTCGTTCCGTATATTTCTAAGGCCGTAAAGAACAAAGAGCTGAAGATCATGAAAGAAAAAGTCACGTCTTCTTTAAAACTATGTCTTGTATTGGGTACAGGCGCGTCGGCTGGATTAATTTGCATTCTTGAGCCGGTCAATATCATGCTGTTTCAAAATGGTGAAGGGACAGCTGCGTTACAAGTATTTAGCTGCTCCATTTTGTTTGCATCTCTGGCAGTCACGGCAGCCGCAGTTTTGCAGGGGGCGGGATACACAGTTTTTCCTGCGATAGCGGTGGGCGCAGGCGTTGCTGTGAAATGGGTGTTAAACACCCTTTTGGTTCCGCACTATGGGATTGAAGGTGCATCACTTGCAACAGCGGCTTCCTTTGCTGCTGTCGCCGGGCTTAACTTGTATCAGCTTCGGCAAAAGGAATGGCTCGATAAGCTAAGAGCCGTTATGATTCCGATTATTGGATGTGCCCTTTTGATGTCGGCTGTCTTGCTTGCGTATATGCGTCTCTGGACTTTCTTGTATCCTGCAGCAGGAAGAGGAGCGGCTGCGATTGAAAGTCTTTCTGCTGTCGCCATTGGTGGCGCGGTGTTTATTTATTGTATGATGAAATTAGGAATATTTACAGATGAAGAGCTGAACAGTGTGCCTTTTGGCAGCAAGTTAAGCAAATTCATGAGAAGGAGAGAACAAAATGGCGGGTAATATTACAGTCGTCGGACTTGGTGCCGGAGACATGGACCAATTGACAATTGGTATACATAAGCTGCTGACGAAGGCAGATACGCTGTATGTCAGAACCAAGGATCATCCCTTAATTCAGGAGCTTGAAAAAGAAACAAAGAACATCCGTTTTTTTGATGATATATATGAGAAACATGACCAGTTCGATGAGGTATATGAAGAAATTGCAAATATCCTCTTTGAAGAGGCACAGCGTGAGGACGTGGTTTATGCTGTACCGGGACACCCTTTTGTCGCGGAAAAAACAGTACAGCTGCTGACGGAGCGGCAGAAAGAGAAAAACGTCCAAGTAAAAGTCGCGGGAGGACAAAGTTTTCTTGATGCCACATTCAATGCCTTGCAAATCGACCCGATTGAAGGCTTTCAATTTGTGGATGCCGGCACATTGTCCGCGGATGAGCTTGAGCTCAGACACCACCTGATCATATGTCAGGTTTACGACCAAATGACGGCTTCTGAAGTCAAGCTGACATTGATGGAGAAGCTGCCTGATGATTATGAGGTTGTGATCGTGACAGCGGCTGGAAGCCGTGACGAGGAGATCCGGACAGTGCCTTTATTCGAGCTGGACCGCAATGTCGCCTTGAATAACTTAACAAGTGTGTATATTCCGCCGATTAAAGAAGAGAAGCTGCTTTATCACGAATTCTCCGCGTTCCGAAGCATCATCAGAGAGCTTCGCGGGCCTAATGGATGTCCGTGGGACAAAAAGCAGACGCATCAGTCATTAAAACAGTACATGATTGAAGAGTGTTATGAACTTCTTGAAGCAATTGACGAAGAAGACACAGACCATATGATCGAAGAGCTTGGCGACGTTTTGCTTCAGGTCTTACTCCACGCGCAGATTGGCGAAGATGAAGGTTATTTCACAATTGATGATGTTATAAAAGGTATCAGTGAAAAAATGGTCCGAAGACATCCCCATGTGTTTAAAGATGTTAAGGTTCAGGATGAAAACGATGTTTTGGCAAATTGGGAAGACATAAAAAAAGCCGAAAAAAATACATCCGAAGCATCCTTATTAGACAGCGTGCCGAAAACCCTTCCAGCTCTTTCAAAAGCTGCTAAACTGCAGAAAAAAGCAGCGAAGGTAGGTTTTGACTGGGAAGACGTCAGCGATATTTGGGAAAAAGTAAGCGAGGAAATGAAGGAATTTTCTTCTGAGGTTTCTGAAGATCCTCATGAACACAATCTCAAGGCTGAGTTTGGCGACATTTTGTTCGCACTTGTGAATGTAGCCCGCTTCTACAAAATAGAACCGGAGGAAGCGCTGGCCATGACCAATGACAAATTCCGGAGACGGTTCTCGCATATTGAGAAAACAGCAAAGGAAAAGGGAATCGAGCTGGCTGATATGTCTCTTGAGGACATGGACAAACTGTGGAATGAAGCAAAAGAAACTGAGAGGAGATCATAAATATGAGATTAGATAAATTTTTGAAAGTATCACGGCTGATTAAACGACGTACACTAGCAAAGGAAGTAGCTGACCAGGGACGCATCTCTATTAACGGAAACCAGGCTAAAGCAAGCTCTGACGTAAAACCGGGGGATGAACTAACGGTCCGCTTCGGCCAAAAGCTTGTAACGGTTCAAGTCAATGAGTTGAAAGACACGACGAAAAAAGAAGAAGCTGCAAACATGTATACGATCCTAAAGGAAGAAAAACTCGGCGAATAGGCTTGTTCTAAAAAAATCCCCCGCCTCATACAATGCAGTAATAATGCTAAAAGTATCGAGGATATGGGGGCTGAATAGATGAATTCATATTATGAGCAAAAAGGTTCTTCGTCTGTTCCGGAACAGCATGATGTGACAATGAAAGGCCGGAAGCATTTAGATATTTCTGGGGTTAAGCAAGTGGAGAGCTTTGATAATGAAGAATTCCTGCTGGAAACTGTGATGGGAATGCTCTCAGTCAGAGGCCAAAACCTGCAGATGAAAAATTTAGATGTGGAAAAAGGGATTGTTTCCATTAAAGGCAGGGTATTTGATTTAGTGTACTTAGATGAACAACAAGGGGATAAAGCTAAAGGGTTTTTTAGCAAGTTGTTTAAATGACGCTGACGACACAATTCTATACAATGCTGGCGATGTCCGGTATGGGCCTCTGGCTTGGGGCGTCGCTTGATACATACCGGCTCTTTGTCATTCGTGCCAAAACAGCCAGATGGCTATTATTTATTCATGATATTCTTTTCTGGATTGTGCAAGGGCTGCTTTTCTTTTATGTCTTGCTTCATGTAAATGAGGGAGAATTCAGGCTTTACATCTTTTTAGCGGTTCTGCTGGGCGTTGCGACGTATCAGAGCCTTTGCAAACGAATCTATATAAAAATACTGAAATTCGGCATTTACCTTGTTGTTTCTGTTTATCAATTCTTCAAAAAACTCGTTCAGCACGTGTTATTTCGTCCTATTGTGTGGACATGCGGAGCGATCATCTGGCTGGCGGCGTTTTTAGTAAAGAAAATATACCGCTTGATCGTTTTTCTCTTGTTGTGTCTATATAAAATAGCCATGGTTCTGTGTTTTCCGATCCGTTTTATCGCAAAACAATGTTTGAAACTTCTTCCTGAAAAGATGCGTCTAACTTTTAGACGTTATTTTGAAAAAGGTGCAGGATTTCTCAAAAAGAAGAAGAAACTATTGGTAACCATAAGAACGACCATTACACGTTTTTTGAAGAGATGAAAGGAGGACCGTCTGGTTTGAATTTTTCCAGAGAACGAACGATAACTGAAATACAAAACGACTATAAAGAACAAGTAGAGCGGCAGAATCAGCTGAAGAAAAGAAGACGCAAAGGGCTGTACAGACGGTTGACTGTATTCGGCGCCCTAGTATTCCTGACGGCAATTGTGCTGGCAAGCTCTGTATGGTCCCAAACATCTTCCCTTAGCGCAAAAGAAGAAAAGAAGGAACAGCTTGAAAAAGAACTGAAAAGTTTAAAGACAAAACAAGCAGATTTAAAAGAAGAAATATCCAAATTGAAGGATGAGGATTACGTCACAGAGCTTGCCAGAAGGGACTTATTCATGTCTGGAGACGGAGAAATTATCTTCAATGTGGAGAAGAAGAGCAAGTAGCCTTGTTGACACTTAAATTTTTATTTAGGTATAATTAAGCAAACGATCTTTTTATAAGCCTAAGGAGGAGCACTTTTTTTATGTCGATTGAAGTTGGCAGCAAGTTGCAAGGGAAAATAACAGGTATTACAAATTTTGGAGCATTTGTTGAATTGCCTGGAGGCTCAACCGGTCTCGTTCACATCAGTGAGGTAGCTGATAACTATGTCAAAGACATTAACGATCACTTAAAAGTCGGCGACCAAGTTGAAGTGAAAGTCATCAACGTTGAAAAAGACGGGAAAATTGGTTTATCTATTAAAAAAGCTAAAGACCGTCCGCAAGCCAGACCTAGAAATGATTTCCGTCCGAAAGAATCTTTTGAACAGAAAATGAATAAGTTTTTAAAAGACAGCGAAGATCGCTTGTCATCTTTAAAACGCAATACGGAATCAAAACGTGGAGGGCGCGGAGCAAGAAGAGGATAACTTGCTGCTTTCTATAAATAAATGAAGCATCCGTTCATCCCGACGGATGCTTTTTTTGTTATCCTCTTTCGCTTTAAAAGTCAGAAAATTATAACATTAAAGTTTCTGTTGACGAAAAGGACAAACCTTTGTATTATATAACTTGTGCTTAGAAGCACCAAACAATATGGCGGTGTAGCTCAGCTGGCTAGAGCGTACGGTTCATACCCGTGAGGTCGGGGGTTCGATCCCCTCCGCCGCTACCATATTTGTTTGGCCCGTTGGTCAAGCGGTTAAGACACCGCCCTTTCACGGCGGTAACACGGGTTCGAATCCCGTACGGGTCATCCTAAAAAATCGGTTTCTCTTGCAGAAGCCGATTTTTTTCATTTTTAGACAACATTCCAGAAATTCTTTTGATAACCGAATATCAAGGCAGAAACCGTCGAAGATTTCTTTGGTATTGTTACCTTCTTTTGACAAAATCCTATCTATGCTTTCGCTATAATGACAGGCAACGAATATAACAGGTGGGAGATGAGAGGAATGGAAAAAGCAGAAAGAAGAGTGAACGGGCCAATGGCGGGACAAGCTTTGGAAAAACTCCAATCGTTTTTTAACAGGGGCACGAAGCTGGTGACTCATCATTTGCATTCACTGTTTTTCTATAAAGGATTCATTTATGTCGTCATCGGATTTTTGCTTGGACGGGCTTTCATATTATCCGAGGTGCTTCCTTTCGCACTTCCTTTCTTTGGAGCAATGCTCCTCATCAGAAGAGACAAGGCGCTTTATGCGGTTTTGGCTGTGCTTGCAGGTGCGCTGACCATTTCTCCGAAGCACTCATTGCTCATACTAGCGGCATTGCTGGCATTCTTCGTATTTTCTAAAGTGGCTGCCTTCATCACCGACGATCGCGTGAAAGCACTCCCGATTGTCGTGTTTTTTTCCATGGCTGCAGCAAGAGCTGGGTTTGTTTACGCTCAAAATGGCACGTTTACAACCTATGATTATGTGATGGCTGTTGTAGAAGCCGGACTATCCTTTATTTTGACGCTGATTTTCCTTCAGAGCCTTCCGATTTTTACTGTGAAAAAAGTAAAACAATCTTTAAAAATAGAAGAAATCATTTGCTTTATGATACTTATTGCTTCCGTATTGACGGGGCTTGCGGGCTTGTCCTACCAAGGGATGCAGGCAGAGCATATACTGGCTCGTTATGTTGTACTGAGTTTTTCCTTTATTGGCGGAGCAAGCATTGGCTGTACAGTTGGTGTCGTGACCGGTCTGATTCTTGGTTTGGCGAATATCGGAAATCTTTATCAAATGAGTTTGCTCGCTTTTTCCGGTTTATTAGGCGGTTTACTGAAGGAAGGGAAAAAAGCGGGCGCAGCAATCGGTCTGATTGTTGGATCACTTCTTATTTCTTTGTACGGTGAAGGCTCTGCCGGTCTGATGACAACGCTCTATGAGTCATTAATCGCAGTCGGCCTGTTTTTGCTTACACCTCAATCAATTACTAAAAAAGTGGCGAGATATATTCCGGGAACTGTGGAGCATCTTCAAGAGCAGCAGCAATATGCAAGGAAAATCAGAGATGTCACTGCTCAGAAAGTAGACCAGTTCTCCAATGTATTTCACGCGCTGTCTGAAAGCTTTGCAACCTTTTATCAAGCATCAGACGAACAGACAGATGACAGCGAAGTTGATCTGTTTTTAAGCAAGATCACGGAGCATTCCTGTCAGACGTGCTACAAGAAAAACAGGTGCTGGGTACAGAACTTTGATAAAACATATGACTTAATGAAACAAGTTATGCTTGAAACAGAAGAAAAAGAATATGCATCAAACCGAAGGCTGAAAAAAGAGTTTCATCAGCATTGCTCTAAATCAAAGCAGGTTGAAGAGCTGATTGAGGATGAACTCGCACATCATCATGCTCATTTGACGCTCAAGAAAAAAGTCCAAGACAGCAGGCGTCTTGTTGCTGAACAGCTTTTGGGTGTTTCTGAAGTCATGGCAGACTTTTCTCGGGAAATAAAAAGAGAGCGAGAACAGCACTTTCTGCAGGAAGAGCAAATCATAGAGGCCCTTCAGCATTTCGGAATCGAGATTCAGCATGTAGAGATATATAGTCTTGAACAAGGAAATATCGATATCGAAATGACCATTCCGTTCAGCGGACATGGAGAAAGTGAAAAAATCATTGCCCCTATGCTTTCTGACATTCTCGAAGAACAAATTCTTGTGAAAGCTGAACAGCACTCTCCGCATCCGAGTGGATATAGTCATGTTGCCTTTGGGTCAACCAAATCATACAGGGTGTCTACAGGTGCGGCTCACGCTGCAAAGGGCGGCGGCCTTGTCTCGGGCGACAGCTACAGCATGATGGAGCTAGGAGCCAGAAAATATGCTGCGGCAATCAGTGACGGAATGGGCAATGGCGCAAGGGCGCACTTCGAAAGCAATGAAACGATCAAGCTTCTTGAGAAAATCCTTGAATCGGGGATTGATGAAAAAATAGCAATTAAAACGATCAACAGTATACTGTCCCTAAGGACAACTGATGAGATATATTCCACGCTTGACCTATCTATTATCGATCTTCAAGATGCCAGCTGTAAATTTTTGAAAGTCGGATCGACGCCTAGCTTTATCAAACGGGGAGACCAGGTAATGAAAGTTCAGGCGAGCAATCTGCCAATCGGTATTATAAATGAATTTGATGTGGAGGTTGTGAGTGAGCAGCTGAAAGCGGGTGACCTCTTGATTATGATGAGTGACGGCATTTTTGAGGGGCCTAAGCATGTAGAAAATCATGACTTATGGATGAAACGTAAAATGAAAGGATTAAAAACAAATGACCCGCAGGAGATTGCTGATTTGCTCATGGAGGAAGTCATCCGCACGAGATCCGGCCAAATTGAAGATGACATGACAGTTGTTGTCGTCCGGCTTGACCATAACACACCGAAGTGGGCATCCATTCCTGTTCCGGCAATCTTTCAAACTAAACAAGAAATTTCATAACGCTTCCGTATAAATCAAATTTCTTCTGGCGAAGATGGGAATATAGGAATCTGAGAATCCTCGTATTCTCCAGGAGGAATGAATGTGAATAACGGACATTTAAATCAAATTTTGCTGATAACGGATGGCTGCTCGAATCATGGGGAAGACCCGCTTGCAATGGCTGCTTTTGCTAAAGAGCAGGGGATTACTGTAAATGTCATAGGTATAATGGAAGAAAACCAAATTGACCCTGAGGCAATGAAGGAAGTCGAAGGAATTGCGCTTGCCGGAGGCGGCGTGCATCAGGTCGTCTATGCATCTCAGCTTTCGCAAACCGTTCAAATGGTAACAAAAAAAGCAATGACGCAAACCTTACAAGGGGTAGTCAATCAAGAGCTGAAACAAATTCTCGGAAAGAATGTGGAAATGGAGGAGCTTTCTCCGGAAAAGCGCGGCGAAGTCATGGAAGTGGTAGACGAGCTTGGAGAAACGGTGCATCTTCAGGTTTTGGTTCTTGTTGATACAAGCGCAAGTATGGCGCCTAAGCTCCCTACAGTAAAAGAGGCGCTGATTGATTTGTCTGTCAGCCTCAATTCCCGAATCGGGAATAACGAATTTGCAATGTGTATATTTCCCGGGAAAAAACAAGAGGTCGAGCTTGTGCTGAACTGGACACCGAAGCTGCAATCTCTTTCCACTCTCTTTGCAAAGCTTTCGACAGGCGGCATCACGCCAACAGGTCCGGCGATACGTGAAGCGACAATGCAATTTGAAAAAATCCGCTCAAGAAGGAGCATGCTGGCAGATGATGAACGACGCTTTGACGAGTTTGGCATGTAGCCTCAAGCCGGGTACGACAATCAAAGGCAAGTGGAATGGAAACACTTATACATTGCGTAAACAGCTTGGAAAAGGGGCCAATGGAATTGTGTATTTGGCAGAAGCATCAGATGGACATGTTGCCTTAAAGGTGAGTGATGACAGCCTGTCTATTACTTCTGAAGTGAATGTCTTGAAATCTTTCTCAAAGGCCCAGTCCGTTACGATGGGGCCTTCTTTTTTTGATACGGATGATGCCTATATTCCCAGTGCCAATACGAAAGTTTCATTTTATGCAATGGAATACATAAAAGGCCCGCTGCTTTTGAAGTATGTCAGTGATAAAGGAGCAGAATGGATACCGGTATTGATGATTCAGCTGTTATCCAGCTTATCGGTACTTCACCAGCAAGGATGGATATTCGGCGATCTTAAACCTGATAATCTGATTGTAACCGGTCCGCCTGCAAGAATCCGCTGCATTGATGTAGGCGGCACGACAAAGGAAGGTCGGGCGATAAAAGAGTATACGGAGTTTTACGACAGAGGCTATTGGGGGTATGGAACAAGAAAAGCAGAGCCATCCTACGATCTGTTCGCAGTTGCCATGATTATGATCAACAGTGTGCATAAAAAAGAATTCAAGAAAACAAACCAGCCTAAGGAACAGCTTAGGTCTCTAATCGAAGGAAACCCGCTGCTGCAAAAGTATAAAAAAGTGCTTTTGTCAGCATTGAACGGAGATTATCAATCTGCAGATGAAATGAAGAAGGATATGCTCGACGCGGGGCAAAAGGCAGCACAAAGAAAACAAGCTGCAAAAGCACCACCGCAGCCTGCTACAGGACAAAGACAGCAGAAACCGCGCCAGGGAAAAGTAACGAAGACGCGATACACCCCTAAACAAAAGGCGGCTAAGTCGGGCGGATTATTTGAAACAACACTTATCGTGATCAGCGTTTTAGCGCTTTATTTCGCCTACATTATCTTTTTCTTAATCTGAATGGCACAAACTGCAAAGCCTATGCTTCTTCTTTGCTTGGAAGGATTGAAAGTGATAGGATATGAATATCTTTAAAATACCTGCTCATTGTGAGGAGGACATTGTGAAAAGTGTCAAAGATTTTTTTAGCAAACATCATCTTGCATTAAAAGGGGCGACAATCATTGTAGGCGTTTCCGGCGGTCCGGACTCAATGGCTCTTCTTCACGCGCTGCATACGTTATGCGGCCGTTCAGCAAATATTATCGCGGCTCACGTTGACCATCAGTTCAGGGGCACGGAATCCGAGGAGGACATGCGTTTTGTCCAAGCTTATTGTAAGGCTGAACAGCTCGCATGTGAAACGGCTCAAATCAATGTAACCGCTTATGCAGAGGAAAAAGGTCTCAATAAGCAGGCTGCAGCACGTGATTGCCGCTATCAGTTTTTTGAGGAAATCATGTTGAAGCATCAAGCGGACTATCTGGCGCTTGCGCATCATGGTGATGACCAAGTTGAAACGATGCTTATGAGACTGGCTAAGGGCACGCTTGGAGCAGGACTTGCAGGAATGCAGCCGGTCAGACGTTTTGGGACAGGACGGATCATCAGGCCGTTCTTAACCATTACAAAGGAAGAGATCCTTCACTATTGCCGTGAAAACGGCTTGAGCTACCGGACGGATGAAAGCAACGCTAAAGATGATTACACAAGAAACAGGTTCAGAAAAACAGTGCTACCATTTTTGAAACAGGAATCACCGGATGTGCATAAAAGGTTTCAGAAAGTGAGTGAGGCACTGACGGAAGATGAGCAATTCTTACAGTCATTAACGAAAGACGAAATGAATAAAGTAATCACAAGCCAGTCTAATACATCAGTTGAAATCAATTCCTCTCAATTGCTTGCCCTCCCGATGCCTTTACAAAGAAGAGGAGTTCAACTAATATTAAACTATCTTTATGAAAACGTTCCATCATCCTTTTCAGCTCATCATATTCAGCAGTTTCTTGATTGGGCGGAAAAGGGCAGTCCTTCAGGAGTATTGGACTTTCCGAAAGGGCTGAAGGTGGTCAAATCATATCAGACATGTTTGTTTACATTTGAACAATGGCAGTGCAAAAATGTTCCCTTTGAATACCAAATAAGCGGAGCTGCTGATGAAACGGCAGTGCTCCCCAATGGATTTCTGATAGAGGCAAAGCATTATGCGGATTTGCCTGAAGAACATGGGAATGCTGTTTTTATTACAAGTGAAAAAAAGGTGCGATTTCCCTTAACGATCCGGACAAGAAAAGCTGGAGACCGGATCAAACTAAAAGGGATGAACGGCTCGAAAAAGGTAAAGGATATATTTATTGATAAGAAATTGCCTCTCCGAGAAAGAGACAACTGGCCGATTGTAACGGACGCAAGCGGTGAAATTATCTGGATACCGGGCTTGAAAAAATCAATTTTTGAAGATCTTGTGATTCCAAACAGCGACCGCATTGTATTACAATATAGACAGCATGAAAAGTGTAGGGGGCAAGCAAAATCATGATGAAACATGATATCGAGAAAGTACTGATCTCAGAGGAAGAGATACAAGAGAAAGTAAAAGAGTTAGGCACAGAATTAACGAGCGAGTATCAAGATACATTTCCGTTGGCAATCGGTGTGTTAAAAGGAGCACTTCCTTTTATGGCGGATCTTATCAAGCATATTGATACATATTTGGAAATGGATTTCATGGATGTATCAAGCTACGGAAATTCTACGGTTTCTTCTGGAGAAGTAAAAATCATTAAAGATTTGGATACATCTGTAGAGGGCCGGGACATCTTAATTATTGAAGATATCATCGACAGTGGGTTAACCTTAAGTTATCTAGTAGAGCTCTTCCGATACCGTAAAGCAAAATCAATTAAGATTGTTACCCTTTTGGATAAACCGAGCGGAAGAAAAGCAGACATCAAAGCGGACTTTGTAGGCTTTGAAGTTCCTGACGCGTTTGTAGTGGGTTACGGACTTGATTATGCTGAACGCTATCGCAATCTGCCTTATATCGGAGTGTTAAAACCGGCAGTTTATGAAAGCTGATCGGCAGCCTGCTTCCGAGATGGTTATTGTTTGTATTGGAATGATTTTCTATGGTACTATTGAACATAGTTGTGCTTACTGTGGGAGGAGGTAAGGAATGAATCGGGTCTTCCGTAATACCATTTTTTATTTACTTATTTTATTAGTAGTAATCGGGGTTGTGAGCTACTTCCAGACCTCAAATCCGAAAACAGAAAATATGTCGTACAGTACGTTTATCAAAAACCTGGATGACGGGAAAGTTGATAGCGTATCGGTTCAGCCTGTCAGAGGTGTTTATGAGGTAAAAGGACAGCTGAAAAATTACGACAAAGATCAATACTTTTTGACTCATGTTCCTGAAGGAAAGGGAGCAGACCAGATATTTAATGCTTTGAAAAAGACAGACGTAAAGGTTGAGCCCGCTCAAGAAACAAGCGGATGGGTGACGTTCCTGACGACCATCATCCCTTTTGTCATTATCTTTATTCTGTTTTTCTTCCTGCTCAATCAGGCTCAAGGCGGCGGCAGCCGTGTCATGAACTTTGGTAAGAGCAAGGCGAAGCTGTATACAGAGGAAAAGAAACGCGTCAAATTTAAAGACGTTGCAGGGGCTGACGAAGAAAAGCAAGAACTCGTTGAAGTTGTTGAGTTTCTGAAAGATCCCCGCAAGTTTGCCGAGCTTGGCGCAAGAATACCTAAAGGCGTGCTTTTAGTCGGACCTCCGGGTACCGGTAAAACATTGCTGGCAAAAGCTTGTGCAGGTGAAGCTGGCGTTCCTTTCTTCAGCATCAGCGGATCTGATTTCGTTGAGATGTTTGTAGGTGTCGGTGCTTCCCGTGTACGTGACTTGTTTGAAAATGCGAAAAAGAATGCGCCTTGTTTGATCTTCATTGACGAAATTGACGCAGTCGGACGCCAGCGTGGAGCGGGTCTCGGCGGCGGACACGATGAACGTGAACAGACGCTTAACCAATTGCTTGTTGAAATGGACGGATTCAGCGCCAATGAAGGAATCATCATCATTGCTGCGACGAACCGTGCGGACATCTTGGACCCAGCCTTACTTCGTCCGGGACGTTTTGACCGTCAAATCACAGTGGACCGCCCAGATGTCATTGGCCGTGAAGCTGTATTGAAAGTCCATGCGAGAAACAAACCGCTGGATGAAACGGTTAACCTGAAATCAATTGCCATGAGAACACCAGGCTTCTCAGGCGCGGACTTAGAAAATCTATTGAATGAAGCTGCTCTTGTGGCGGCTCGTCAAAACAAGAAAAAAATCGATGCGCGTGATATTGACGAAGCGACGGACCGTGTCATTGCCGGACCTGCTAAGAAGAGCCGCGTCATCTCCAAGAAAGAACGCAATATCGTGGCTTATCACGAAGGCGGACACACCGTTATCGGACTCGTTTTAGATGAGGCTGATATGGTTCATAAAGTAACGATTGTTCCTCGGGGCCAGGCTGGCGGTTATGCAGTTATGCTTCCAAGAGAAGACCGTTACTTCCAAACAAAGCCGGAGCTGCTTGATAAAATTGTCGGTCTCTTGGGCGGACGTGTCGCTGAAGAAATTATCTTCGGTGAAGTCAGCACAGGAGCGCACAATGACTTCCAGCGTGCGACGAATATTGCAAGACGAATGGTTACAGAATTCGGTATGTCAGAAAAACTGGGACCGTTGCAATTTGGACAGTCTCAGGGTGGTCAGGTATTCTTAGGCCGTGATTTCAACAATGAACAAAACTATAGTGATCAAATCGCTTACGAGATTGATCAGGAAATTCAGCGCATCATCAAAGAATGTTATGAGCGTGCGAAACAAATCCTGACTGAAAATCGTGACAAGCTTGAATTGATTGCTCAAACGCTTCTGAAAGTTGAAACACTTGACGCTGAACAAATCAAACACCTTGTTGATCACGGAACATTGCCTGAACGTAATTTCTCTGATGATGAAAAGAACGATGATGTGAAAGTAAACATTCTGACAAAAACGGAAGAAAAGAAAGACGATACAAAAGAGTAATTCGCTTTCTATCTAAAAACTGCCGGCTGACGCTGGCAGTTTTTTTGTGTAAATCATGCCTCAGCAGCCGCTTTTGCGATCATCCAATTCTGGTATCGATTTGTTTACAAATGAGCCGCTGATCGTGTATGGTATTGTAGAATGTTTGTAAAAGTAATATAGAGAAACTATTCAAAAGTGGTGATAGAGGTTGTTACTGGTTATTGATGTGGGGAACACCAATACTGTACTTGGTGTATATCATGAGGGAAAATTAGAATATCACTGGCGTATAGAAACAAGCAGGCATAAAACAGAAGATGAGTTTGGGATGATTTTACGCTCTTTGTTCGAGCACTCTGGGCTCATGTTTGAACAGATAAATGGCATTATTATTTCATCAGTAGTGCCGCCAATTATGTTTGCATTAGAAAGAATGTGCACAAAATACTTTCATATCGAACCGCAAATTGTCGGTCCGGGTATGAAAACCGGTTTAAATATAAAATATGACAATCCGAAAGAAGTGGGAGCGGACAGAATCGTAAATGCTGTCGCTGCGATACACTTATACGGCAATCCGTTAATTGTTGTCGATTTCGGAACTGCCACAACATACTGCTATATTGATGAAAACAAACAATACATGGGCGGAGCGATTGCTCCTGGGATTACGATTTCGACAGAGGCGCTTTACTCGCGTGCGGCAAAGCTTCCGCGTATTGAAATCACCCGGCCTGACAATATTATCGGAAAAAACACTGTAAGCGCGATGCAATCTGGAATTTTATTTGGCTATGTCGGTCAAGTGGAAGGAATCGTCAAGCGAATGAAATGGCAGGCGAAACAGGAACCAAAGGTCATTGCGACAGGAGGCCTTGCGCCGCTCATTGCAAACGAATCAGATTGTATAGACATCGTTGATCCATTCTTAACCCTAAAAGGGCTGGAATTGATTTATGAACGAAACCGCGTAGGAAGTGTATAGGAGGTTTTGTAATGGATTATTTAGTAAAAGCACTTGCGTATGACGGAAAAGTTCGCGCTTATGCAGCGAGAACAACTGATATGGTAAGTGAGGGACAAAGACGCCATGGTACGTGGCCGACAGCATCCGCTGCACTGGGCCGCACAATGACAGCTTCGCTTATGCTCGGCGCTATGCTGAAGGGCGATGATAAGCTGACAGTGAAAATCGAAGGCGGAGGTCCGATAGGAGCAATTGTGGCTGATGCCAATGCAAAAGGGGAAGTCAGAGCATACGTCTCTAACCCGCAAGTTCATTTTGATTTAAATGAACAAGGCAAGCTTGATGTCAGACGTGCCGTTGGTACAAGCGGAACGTTAAGTGTCGTAAAAGATTTAGGGTTGCGCGAGTTCTTCACAGGACAAGTAGAAATTGTTTCAGGAGAATTGGGCGATGATTTCACCTACTATCTTGTGTCTTCGGAGCAGGTTCCTTCATCGGTGGGCGTAGGTGTGCTCGTGAATCCTGACAATACCATTCTTGCGGCAGGAGGCTTTATTATTCAGCTTATGCCGGGAACAGATGATGAAACGATCACAAAAATTGAACAGCGTCTATCTCAAGTAGAGCCGATTTCTAAGCTCATCCAAAAAGGGCTTACACCAGAAGAAATTCTAGAAGAAGTTCTAGGCGAGAAGCCAGAGATTTTGGAAACGATGCCTGTTAGGTTCCATTGTCCTTGTTCAAAAGAACGTTTCGAAACAGCCATTTTAGGACTAGGCAAAAAAGAAATTCAAGATATGATAGAAGAAGATGGACAAGCCGAAGCAGTATGCCATTTTTGTAATGAAAAGTACTTATTTACAAAAGAAGAGCTGGAAGGGCTTCGTGACCAAACTACCCGCTAAGCTCTTTAGCGGGTTTTTTAATTTGAGAAAAGGGGCTGAAAGCAGGTTTGAAATCAAGAACAATCTGGACCGTTATTTTAGGGGCGCTGTTGGTTTGCTGTATTGCTGTTGCATATACGCTGACGAAATCCCAGGCAGGCGCATCGCCGTCCGGTGAGTCTATTGCGACGATCGGAGGCAAAAGCGTGACAAGAGAAGAATGGCTGAAAGAAATGGAAGATCAATATGGAAAGTCGACACTTGAAGATATGATCAATGTCCGAGTCGTTGAGCAGCTCGCCAAAAAGAACGATCTCAAAGTGTCTAAAAGCGAAATTGATCGTGAGTTTTTGCTGATTAAAGCGGTCAACAATTCTTTTTACGAAGACGAACATACAACTGAGAAGGAGTGGAAAGACCAAATTCGTTATAATATCCTCCTTGAAGAGTTGTTAACAAGGGATATTGATATCTCAAACAGTGAAATGAAATCATTCTATAATAAAAATAAAGAACTGTATCAGTTTGATGATTCGTATCGAATTCGGCACATTGTTGTAAAAGATGAAGAAGAAGCGAGAGAAGTCTTGAAAGAACTTGAAGGCGGCTCAAGCTTTGAAGCTGTCGCAGCGGAAAGGTCTACAGACAGATATACATCGCCATATGGTGGAGATTTAGGTTTTGTCACAGAAGCATCAGACAACATTCCGTCAGCATACATTGAAGAAGCAAAAACACTCAATGAGGATGAATGGTCTGAAGAACCGATAAAGGTCAGTAACGGATATGCCGTGATTCAGCTGAAAGAAAAGCTAAAGGCAAGGACATTCTCATATGCTGAAGTAAAGGATCAGATCAGACGGCAAATCGCAATGGATCAGTTAGGCGATAAAGCTACAGTCAAAACGCTTTGGAAAGAAGCCGATGTATCTTGGTTTTATGGGGAAAAAAGTACTAAGTGATTGACAAAAAATTTTGAAATTGATAGATTATATACATAATACCAATACAAATAGTCGGAAATTGAGGTGTCGAGAATGGTACGTGTAGCAAACTCCATTACTGAATTAATTGGGAATACGCCAATCGTTAAATTAAATCGCCTTGCAGATGAAAACAGTGCGGATGTATATCTAAAGCTTGAATACATGAACCCTGGAAGCAGTGTAAAAGACCGTATCGGTTTAGCCATGATTGAAGCCGCTGAAAAAGAAGGAAAATTAAAAGCCGGTGATACAATCATTGAACCGACAAGCGGAAATACTGGAATCGGGCTTGCGATGGTTGCAGCTGCTAAAGGATTAAAAGCCATTTTGGTTATGCCTGATACAATGAGCATGGAGCGCCGCAACCTTCTTCGCGCGTACGGTGCTGAGCTTGTGCTGACTCCTGGTGCGGAAGGCATGAAAGGCGCCATTAAGAAAGCGGAAGAGCTTGCTGAAAAGCACGGATACTTTGTGCCTCAGCAGTTTAACAACCCTTCTAACCCGGAAATTCACCGCCAAACAACGGGTAAAGAAATCGTTGAGCAATTCGGTGATGACCAGGTTGATGCATTTGTAGCCGGGATCGGAACAGGCGGAACGATTACAGGAGCGGGCGAAGTTCTGAAGGAAGCATACCCTTCTATCAAAATATACGCTGTTGAACCGTCAGACTCTCCAGTGCTTGCAGGAGGAAAACCAGGCCCCCACAAAATTCAGGGAATCGGAGCTGGATTTGTGCCGGACATCTTAAACACTGAAGTATACGATGAAATCTTCCCTGTGAAGAATGAAGAAGCATTTGAATATGCGCGCAGAGCTGCACGTGAAGAAGGAATTCTCGGAGGCATCTCATCAGGTGCGGCAATTTATGCTGCTCTTCAAGTAGCGAAAAAACTCGGAAAAGGCAAAAAAGTTTTGGCCATCATTCCAAGTAACGGCGAACGTTATCTGAGCACGCCGCTGTATCAATTCGATTAAAAAAGCAAAACTCCCGGTCCGCCGGGAGTTTTTTTATATTCGTGCATCAAATATGCCGTGTCTGCGACGAATGTTATTCTTGGAAGAGAAATTCACTTTTTTCACTAACAAGATTGCTTTACAATAAAAAACAAGCAAAAAAGAAAATAGAGGAATGATATAAATGGCACAACGCAGACCGGCAGGCAAAAAAGTACCTTTTCAAAAAGATTCATTCTTACAACAATTTGAGAAACTTGCGCAATCCAAAAAACAGCATGTACTGCTTGAAAGTGCAAGAGGCGGCAGATACACTATAGCCGGTCTTGATCCAATTGCGACTGTAAAAGGAAAAGACGGAATCACCACTATTAAGCATGGTGATGAGATGCTGTTTCAAGAAGGTGATCCATTACGTGCCTTCCACAGCTGGTTTAAAACGCTGGAAACAGAAACAGATCATGAGCTTCCGGATTTTCAAGGCGGGGCAATCGGTTTTCTCAGCTATGATTACGCACGTTACATTGAAAACTTTAAAATGCTCTCATTAGATGATCTGGAAACACCGGATATTTATTTTCTTGTTTTTGATGATATAGCAGTTTATGACCATCAAGAAGAGACTCTGTGGCTGATTACTCATGTTAATGGTTCTGATCAGGAATCTGCGGAGGTGAAGCTATCTGAGCTTGAGCGGATGTGGCTGACTGAGCTTCCTGCTGTCCCTTCGAGAGAGATGAAGCATGAAACAGAAGGTTCCTTCGCGGCACCATTTACTGAGGACGGATTCTCACAAGCTGTAGAGAAAATCAAACAATACATTGCCAGCGGCGATGTGTTTCAAGTCAATCTATCATTAAGACAGTCACAGTCACTGTCTGCCCATCCATATCAAATTTACAAAACCCTGAGAGAAGTAAATCCTTCTCCGTATATGGCTTATTTAGAAACACCTGATTTCCAAATCATTTGCGGATCGCCTGAACTTCTTGTCAGTAAAAAGGGCAAACGATTAGAGACGAGACCGATTGCAGGCACCCGTTCCAGAGGGAAAACTGATGAAGAAGACGAGGCGCTCGCAAACGAATTGATCCACAATGAAAAAGAACGCGCTGAACATGTCATGCTGGTTGACCTTGAGCGAAATGATCTGGGAAGAGTATCACGTTACGGGTCTGTACGCGTGAACGAATTCATGGCAATTGAAAAATACTCGCATGTGATGCACATTGTGTCTAACGTCCAAGGTGAATTGCAGGATGGGTATGATGCTGTAGATATTATTCATGCTGTATTTCCCGGAGGAACCATTACAGGTGCTCCCAAAGTAAGAACAATGGAAATTATAGAAGAACTTGAGCCGACACGCCGCGGGCTTTATACTGGATCTATAGGGTGGTTTGGATTTAATCACGATCTGCAGTTTAATATCGTTATTCGAACCATTTATGCAACCGGGGGGCAGGCATTTATGCAGTCCGGCGCAGGAGTTGTGATTGATTCTGTTCCAAAGCACGAATACAGAGAATCATTCAAAAAAGCTTTTGCGATGCAAAAGGCGTTAGAGCTGAGCAAAGAAGAGACAAAAATTAGATGAGGTGAGCGGAGAAATGATTTTAATGATTGATAACTACGATTCATTCACGTACAACTTGGTACAGTATTTGGGCGAGCTTGGGGAAGAACTGATTGTGAAACGCAATGACGACATCACGATCGAAGAAATCGAACAGCTTTCTCCGGATTTTCTGATGATATCACCTGGACCATGCAGTCCTGATGAGGCAGGGATCAGCCTTGAAGCAATTAAACATTTCGCAGGCAAAATTCCCATTTTTGGTGTATGCCTCGGACATCAGTCCATCGCACAAGTGTTTGGCGGTGACGTCGTTAGGGCAGAGCGGCTTATGCACGGGAAAACCTCTGATATCGAGCATGACGGCAAGACGATCTTCGAAGGACTGAAAAATCCCCTTGTCGCGACTCGTTACCACTCGCTGATCGTAAAACCTGAGACGCTGCCAAGCTGTTTTACAGTAACAGCACAAACGAAAGAAGGAGAAATCATGGCCATTCGCCACAATGACCTCCCGATAGAGGGCGTGCAATTTCACCCAGAGTCTATTATGACCTCCTTTGGGAAAGAAATGCTCAGAAATTTCATTGAGACATACCGCAAGGAAGCTATTGCGTGATGATATATGTTAACGGCCGGTATATAGAGGAGAAAGATGCAGTTCTTTCTCCTTTTGACCATGGATTTTTATATGGGATCGGTGTTTTTGAAACCTTCAGGCTCTACGAAGGCTGCCCATTTTTGCTTGATTGGCATATAGAAAGGCTTGAACGTGCGCTTAAGGATCTGCAAATCGAATATACTGTTTCAAAGGATGAGATCCTCGAGATGCTGGACAAGCTGCTTTGGCTGAATGATATAAAGGATGGTAATGCGCGCATCAGGCTGGACATATCAGCAGGAATCAGCGATAAAGGCTTTGTCGCCCAGACATACGATAAGCCGACTGTTTTATGCTTTGTGAACCAGCTGAAACCAGAAAGTCTTCCTTTGCAAAAAGAAGGAAAGGTATTATCGATACCGAGAAACACACCAGAGGGGCCGTTCCGATTAAAATCTCATCATTATTTAAATAATATGTATGCGAAACGGGAAATCGGAAATGATCCGGGTGTCGAAGGGATTTTCTTAACTGAGGATGGAGCTGTTGCGGAGGGCATCATATCAAATGTTTTCTGGAGAAAAGGCAGCTGCATCTATACTCCATCGCTCGACACCGGCATTCTGGACGGTGTCACGAGACGTTTTGTCATGGAAAATGCAAAGAAAATAGGACTGGAACTCAAAATGGGCCGATACGAGCTCGAAGCTCTTTTGACAGCTGACGAAGCGTGGATGACGAACTCGGTTCTTGAGATCATCCCGTTTACTAAAATAGAAGCAGTAAACTATGCAGGCCAAAGCGGAGAAGCAGCCTCTGCTCTTCAAACGCTATACAAAAAAGAAATAAAGAACATGATTCATGAAAAGGGAGGAAGAGAATGGCGCAGCACACGATAGACCAAACACAAGTAATCCACACCAAGCCCAGCGCTTTATCATATAAAGAGAAGACATTGGTGATGGGGATTTTAAACGTAACGCCTGACTCTTTCTCAGACGGCGGAAAATATGACAGCTTGGACAAGGCGCTGCTGCACGCGAAAGAGATGATCGATGACGGCGCCCATATCATTGATATCGGAGGAGAATCGACAAGGCCTGGCGCTGAGTATGTGTCAGAGGATGAGGAGATGTCCAGAGTGATTCCGGTAATTGAGCGGATCACAAAAGAATTAGGCGTCCCGATTTCTGTAGATACGTACAAGGCTTCTGTAGCAGATGAAGCTGTGAAAGCCGGCGCATCCATTATCAATGATATTTGGGGAGCGAAACATGATCCTAAGATGGCTTCCGTTGCAGCCGAACACAATGTTCCAATTGTTCTCATGCATAACCGTCCAGAGAGAAATTACAATGACTTATTGCCGGATATGCTGTCGGACTTAATGAAGAGTGTAAAAATCGCTGTTGAGGCCGGAGTAGAGGAGAAGAACATTATCCTTGACCCCGGTATCGGGTTCGCGAAAACCTATCACGATAATTTGGCAGTGATGAACAAACTTGAGATTTTCAGCGGACTGGGATATCCGGTTCTTCTGGCAACCTCCCGAAAAAGATTCATCGGACGTGTTCTGGATCTTCCGCCTGAAGAGCGGGCTGAGGGCACAGGTGCGACCGTGTGTCTCGGCATTCAAAAAGGCTGTGACATTGTCAGGGTCCATGACGTAAAACAAATTGCCAGAATGGCCAAAATGATGGACGCGATGCTGAATAAGGGAGGGGTGCACCATGGATAAAGTCTATGTAGAAGGCATGGAGTTTTACGGATACCACGGTGTGTTCAAAGAAGAAAATAAGCTTGGACAGCGGTTTAAAGTTGATTTAACCGCTGAGTTGGATTTAAGTAAAGCCGGACAAACAGACGACCTTGAGCAAACGATTAACTATGCTGAGCTCTATCACGTATGTAAAGATATCGTAGAAGGGGAGCCTGTGAAATTGGTGGAAACGCTGGCGGAACGTATTGCCGACACTGTGCTCAAGAAATTTCAGCCGGTGCAGCAATGTACTGTGAAAGTGATTAAGCCTGACCCGCCAATTCCCGGACACTATAAATCAGTAGCAATCGAAATCACGAGAAAAAAATCATGAACAACATAGCTTATATCGCACTCGGATCTAACATTGGAGATAGAGAAACGTATTTAAGGCAAGCAGTGGCATTACTGCACCAGCATGATGCGGTGACAGTCACTAAAGTGTCGTCCATTTACGAAACTGACCCGGTCGGATACGAGGACCAAAATGAATTTTTGAATATGGCTGTTGAAATCAAGACGTCGCTGAATCCTTTTGAACTCCTTGAACTGACGCAGCATATAGAAAATGAATTAGGCAGAACAAGGGAAGTGAGATGGGGACCGCGGACGGCAGACCTTGACATTTTGCTGTTTAATCGTGAAAATATTGAAACAGAGCAACTAATTGTTCCGCATCCGAGAATGTATGAGCGTTTGTTTGTCCTTGTGCCGCTTGCGGAGATTTGCCCGCAGGTTGAAAAAGAGGCAACAAGTGCGGAAACCGACCAAGAAGGTGTAAGAGTATGGAAGCAGAAATCTGGGGTAGACGAATTCGTGCATTCAGAAAGCTGAAAGGTTATACTCAAGAAGGATTTGCAAAAGCATTAGGTATATCAGTTTCTATTCTCGGTGAAATCGAACGCGGAAACCGATTGCCGTCAGCTGCCATTATTCAAGGTGTAGCAGATGTTTTAAATATAAGCGCGGACGAATTAACGCCGCCAGAAAAATATAACAAATGAAAGGAGGAAAAAATGTTTAAAATCGGTGATATTCAATTGAAAAACCGGGTTGTGCTTGCCCCAATGGCTGGTGTCTGCAACTCAGCATTCAGATTGACTGTCAAGGAATTCGGAGCTGGATTGGTATGTGCTGAAATGGTCAGTGATAAAGCGATCCTTTACAACAATGCAAAAACCATGGGTATGCTTTACATTGATGAACGTGAAAAACCGCTTAGCCTTCAAATTTTCGGTGGAAAAAAGGAAACCCTTGTGGAAGCGGCGAAGTTTGTAGATCAAAACACAACTGCTGACATTATTGATATTAACATGGGATGTCCTGTACCAAAGATTACAAAATGTGACGCGGGAGCGAAATGGCTTCTCGATCCAGATAAGATCTATGAAATGGTTTCTGCAGTAGTGGATGCCGTTGATAAACCAGTTACAGTGAAAATGAGAATGGGCTGGGACGAAGACCACATTTTTGCAGTGAAAAACGCACAAGCTGTAGAACGTGCGGGCGGAAAAGCAGTTGCACTTCACGGCCGCACAAGAGTGCAGATGTACGAAGGAACGGCAAACTGGGACATCATCAAAGAAGTAAAACAATCAGTATCGATTCCGGTTATCGGAAACGGCGATGTCAAGACGCCGCAGGATGCTAAGCGCATGCTTGAGGAAACAGGAGTAGACGGTGTCATGATCGGCCGCGCTGCACTGGGCAATCCGTGGATGATTTACCGTACGGTTCAATACCTCGAAACAGGCGAATTAAAAGAAGAGCCGCAAGTACGCGAAAAAATGGCGGTATGCAAACTGCATCTTGACCGCCTGATTAACTTAAAGGGTGAAAACGTAGCGGTAAGAGAAATGAGGAAACACGCTGCGTGGTATCTGAAAGGCGTAAAAGGCAATGCAAAGGTTCGTAATGAAATCAACCATTGCGAGACAAGAGAAGAGCTTGTACAGCTTTTAGATGCATTTACTGTTGAAGTTGAGGCAAAAGAGCTTCAAGACGCAAAAGTAGGATAATACTAACCTCTATTTGCTGCTCACTGCCAGTTTTGCGCTGGCAGTTTTTCTGCTTTTTGCATGAAACAATATCTGTAATGGAGTGATAACAATGAGTCAAGAAGAGCATAACCATGAAGAATTGAACGACCAGCTGCAAGTCAGACGCGATAAAATGAATCAGCTGAGAGATAACGGCATTGATCCGTTCGGCGCACGTTTTGAAAGAACTCATCAGTCTCAGGAAGTTATTTCGGCATATCAAGATCTAACCAAAGAAGAGTTAGAAGAAAAAGCAATTGAAGTCACAATCGCAGGCCGCATGATGACAAAACGCGGCAAAGGAAAAGCCGGCTTTGCGCATCTCCAGGACTTAGAAGGCCAAATCCAAATCTACGTAAGAAAAGACAGTGTCGGTGACGACCAATATGAAATCTTCAAGTCTTCTGACCTCGGTGATCTTATCGGTGTAACCGGAAAAGTCTTCAAAACAAATGTAGGCGAATTGTCTGTTAAAGCCACTTCTTTTGAATTGCTGACAAAAGCGCTACGTCCGCTACCTGACAAATACCATGGTTTAAAAGACGTTGAGCAGCGCTACCGTCAGCGCTACCTGGATCTTATCGTAAATCCAGACAGCAAACATACGTTCATTACACGCAGCAAGATCATTCAAGCTATGAGAAGATACCTTGATGATCATGGATACTTAGAAGTAGAAACACCAACAATGCACAGCATTCCCGGGGGGGCTTCTGCACGTCCGTTTATCACCCATCACAATGCGTTAGATATTCCGCTCTATATGCGTATTGCCATTGAACTGCACCTAAAACGCCTGATCGTCGGCGGTTTAGAAAAAGTATATGAAATCGGCCGTGTTTTCCGTAATGAAGGTGTCTCTACACGCCATAACCCTGAATTCACGATGATTGAGTTGTATGAAGCGTATGCAGACTATAAAGATATCATGAGCTTAACTGAAAACCTTGTCGCTCATATCGCCCAAGAAGTGCTTGGAATGACTACGATCCAATACGGCGATGAAAAAATCGATCTTAAACCTGAGTGGAAAAGAATCCATATGGTTGACGCAGTTAAAGAAGCGACTGGTGTTGATTTCTGGGAAGAGGTTACTGTTGAGCAGGCGCGTGAATATGCAAAAGAACATGGAGTAGAGATTAAAGACTCAATGACAGTAGGCCATATCATCAACGAGTTCTTCGAACAAAAAATTGAAGAAACGCTTATTCAGCCAACGTTTATCTACGGACATCCTGTAGAAATTTCTCCTCTAGCTAAGAAAAACCCAGAGGATCCGCGCTTCACAGACCGTTTTGAACTGTTTATCGTTGGCCGTGAACACGCAAACGCGTTTACAGAGCTGAATGATCCTGTTGATCAAAGAGAACGCTTTGAAGCGCAATTAAAAGAGCGTGAAGCTGGTAACGATGAAGCTCATCTAATGGATGAAGATTTTGTTGAAGCTCTAGAATACGGTATGCCGCCAACAGGAGGCTTAGGCATCGGTATCGACCGTCTGGTTATGCTGCTGACGAATGCTCCTTCTATTCGCGATGTGCTGTTATTCCCGCAAATGAGACAGCGCTAATAAAGAAGAGCGGCATCCTTTCTCTAGGATGCCGCTCTTTTTAAATTCCTAAGTATTTCTTCAAAAAAACTATTGCACTATTATTTACAAGGTGGTATATTATTATTCGTTGCCGCTAAACAAGGCGATAACGAAAAAAAGAACTTCAAAAAATTTATTGACTTCACTGAGTCATCGAGTTATAATAATAAAGTCGCTTGAACGAAGTGAACGAAAATGATCTTTGAAAACTAAACAAGACAAAACGTACCTGTTAATTCATTTTTAAATAAATCGCACAGTGATGTGCGTAGTCAGTCAAACTACTTTATCGGAGAGTTTGATCCTGGCTCAGGACGAACGCTGGCGGCGTGCCTAATACATGCAAGTCGAGCGGACAGATGGGAGCTTGCTCCCTGATGTTAGCGGC
>NZ_JAJSOZ010000022.1:0-52340 GCF_021282335.1 Bacillus sp. G16
GTATATATTTCCTAATAAAAGCTTTCTTTATCATCAGTATACTTATTGGGTAGTTCACAGGAACCTTAATAATTAGACAGAAGAAGCCTTTTCTTATATAGAAATTGATATGTCATCAATAGTTTTATACTCTTTATTCATTAAAAGTTAAAAATGCAGATGTTCGGCTAAAGCTGTATACTGACATTTTTTTTCGTGGTGTACAGATTGTAATAACTTATGATTGATGAGATGTGAGAGAATCCTTGGTCACTGAATAAAGGGTTTCATTTACATCTCTTTTTTATTATTTCTTGAATAGTATCGCTTACTAGATTTAAATTGTTGATGCTGCTCCATTTATAGGACGTTGACGAGGTTTAGTTCAGTTGGTTTGTTGAATTTATACTTTTTTTAGATTTTTTCATTAAAATTCCCCTTTAAGTAAGTAGACTTGCTTCTTCTGCCCACTACTTAAAGGGGATAATATCAACAAATATAGAACTGCTTTTTATTTCACCGGCTCAGTAAGAGCGGCGGCTTTTTTACTTTTATGGTGCGTCATTTGCAGGACAACATTTTGCACTGTCAGGAACAGCCCGCTTGTGAACCAGTACAGCGGAAGGGCTGCCGGAACATTAAGCGAGAAAATCGTCATCATCACAGGGAAGATGAACACCATCAGTTTTGCAGATTGCTGTGCCGCCGGGTTTTGCGGGACAGCGGAATATTTCGCGCTTAGTTTTTGAGCGACATAGGCCTGGATAAAGTACATCGCTCCCGCACTAAGAGACACGAGAATGTCAGATTGTCCTAAACTGAACCATAAAAACGAGTGTGACGCAATTTCAGGTGTAGAGCGAATCGCGTAATAAAACCCAATCACAATAGGAAACTGAATCAGCATTGGGAGACATCCCATGGCAAGCGGATTAATATTGTGCTCTTGGTACAGCTTCATCATTTCCATTTGCAGTTCTTTTTGTTTTTCCGGGTCCTTCGTTTTTTTTATTTTTGCCTGAATGCTGTCAACCTGAGGTTTAATAACCGCCATTTTCTCTTGGAACACGCGCTGTTTTTTAAACTGATTGACAAACAAAGGCAGTACAACGACACGCACAATAATGGTGACGAGAATAATAGACAGTCCGTATTCTCCGTGAAACAGCCCGGCAACACCCTTAAGCAGAGCAGAAAACGGTTCGATTAAATAGTCGTGGAAAAAACCGACGTTGCTGAGGCCTCCCACCTGATTAGTCGCGGCAAATGCAGCATTGCCCGAGCATAATACGATGAAAAAGATACCCATAGCCAAAAGTTTTTGATATGTTTTTAACAATTTGTTCTCCTCCTTTTTATAAATGCGGTTTATAAAAGAAGAGAACTGGCGTCTTCATCATCGTTCACAGGCGAATTCATGCGGAAGACTTTACGTATCCAAGTTGTAATGCGATGATATATAATAATAAGAAAGTCTGTTCGGTTAATTTGAAAGACCGTCTGATGTTCATCTGTTCGTTTTGATTTCCATTGCTCGCCGGCACGGCACTCTCGTAAGAGGAATGCAATCCCGATTGCCGTCAGAGTCGGAAGAATAATTGTGAAAAAATCGACTAAGAATAAAACGTCATTTATCGATTCCACAAACATTGTAATCACATCCATTCAATACCTTCATTTTACTATATGTACAAGCCGTTGTCTAATGAACGAAAAGGAGTTTTATTTATGCCGGGAAATGGCCGAATTATTTTCCATATTGATATGAATAGCTTCTATGCATCGGTGGAAATGGCATATGACCCGGCCCTCCGGGGGAAGCCGGTCGCAGTTGCCGGAAACGTAAAGGAGCGAAAGGGCATCGTGGTGACATGCAGCTACGAAGCAAGAGCGCGCGGCGTTAAAACAACGATGCCGGTTTGGGAAGCGAAGCGCAATTGTCCTGAGCTCATCGTTCTTCCGCCGAACTTTGACCGCTATAGAAGCTCTTCAAGAGCAATGTTTAACATCCTCCGTGAATATACTGACCTGGTGGAGCCTGTCTCCATCGACGAAGGCTATATGGACATGACCGATACACCATACAGCAGCCGCGCTTTGGAGACGGCAAAAGAAATCCAAAGCAGGCTGCAAAAAGAGCTGCTGCTTCCGTCAAGCATAGGGATCGCGCCGAATAAATTTCTCGCTAAGATGGCGTCTGATATGAAAAAACCGCTTGGCATCACGATTTTAAGAAAGAGACAAGTGCCTGATATCCTTTGGCCGCTTTCTGTTGGAGAGATGCACGGAGTTGGCAAAAAGACAGCGGAAAAGCTGAAGGGACTCGGCATTCATACGATTGGAGAGTTAGCTGCAGCTGATGAACACTCGCTGAAGCGCCTGCTTGGCATCAATGGGCCGCGCCTTAAAAATAAAGCAAATGGCATTCACCATGCGCCAGTTGACCCGGAGCGCATTTACGAATTTAAAAGCGTCGGCAACTCATCGACACTTTCACATGATTCCAGTGATGAAGAAGAGCTGTTAGGCGTTTTCAGAAAACTGGCCGCTTCCGTCAGTGACCGCTTACAGCGCAAGGAAGTCATGGCTTCGAAGCTTTTTATTATGATTAGATATGCAGATTGGAAAACCATCACGAGAAGCATCACGCTGAAAAATCCGATCGATCAAAAAAATGAAATTATGAAAGAAGCGGAGCACCTCTTTTTTAAACATTGGAATAAAAATCCTGTCAGGCTGCTTGGCATTACCGGAACTGATTTAGTAGAAAAAGAGCAGGCCTATAAGCAGCTCGATTTGTTCAGTTTTAATGAAGATGCGAAGGATGAACCAATTCAGCAGATGATGGAAAAGCTGAATGATAAGTACGGCTCCAAACTGATCAGAAAAGGGGCAAGGATAAAAAAAGAGGAGAGCAAAACGAAGGGAACAAGCTTTAATAAAGATTTTTTTCAGGATGAAAAGAAAAGTTGAATAGCTTGAAAAAAAGGGTGGAAGTATGGTAATTTCTTTATTATAAATATCATTTTATTTTAATTTAAATTTTAAAATGATTAAACGTTTGCAGAAGGGACGTTAGAATATGTCAAAACAACAAATCGGAGTTATCGGTCTTGCGGTCATGGGTAAAAATCTGGCTTTAAATATCGAAAGCCGGGGATTTTCTGTTTCTGTTTTCAACAGATCAAGCAGTAAAACTGAGGAGTTTCTGCAGGAGGCAAAAGGCAAAAATGTTGTTGGCACATACAGCATTGAAGAGTTTGTCCAATCCTTGGAAACACCGCGCAAAATCTTATTAATGGTTAAAGCGGGAACTGCAACAGATGCGACAATTCAATCTCTTCTTCCTCATCTAGAAAAGGATGATATTTTAATTGACGGCGGTAATACATACTATAAAGATACACAGCGCCGTAACAAAGAGCTCGCTGAAAGCGGCATTCATTTTATCGGAACAGGCGTTTCCGGCGGAGAAGAAGGAGCGCTTAAAGGGCCTTCTATCATGCCAGGCGGACAAAAAGAAGCACATGAGCTTGTGAAGCCGATTCTTGAAGCGATTTCTGCAAAAGTTGACGGAGAACCTTGTACCACATATATCGGTCCAGACGGTGCCGGCCATTATGTGAAAATGGTCCACAACGGTATTGAATACGGAGATATGCAGCTGATTTCTGAATCTTACTTCATTCTGAAACAGGTGCTCGGCCTTTCAGCTGATGAGCTTCACGAAGTTTTCGCTGAATGGAATAAAGGTGAGCTTGACAGCTACCTGATTGAGATTACAGCTGACATCTTTACGAAAAAAGACGAAGAAACAGGCAAACCGCTTGTTGATGTGATTCTTGATAAAGCAGGCCAAAAAGGAACAGGAAAATGGACAAGCCAAAGCGCGCTTGACTTAGGTGTTCCGCTTCCGATTATTACTGAGTCTGTATTCGCACGTTTTATCTCAGCTATGAAGGAAGAACGTGTGAAAGCGAGCGGCATTCTTTCAGGGCCAGAAGAGAAGCCTGTTACAGAAAATAAAGAAGAGCTGATTGAAGCAGTCAGAAAAGCGCTGTTCATGAGTAAAATTTGTTCTTACGCGCAAGGATTTGCCCAAATGAAAGCTGCTTCTGAAGAATATAACTGGGATCTGAAATATGGCGAAATCGCTATGATCTTCCGCGGCGGCTGCATCATTCGTGCAGCATTCCTTCAAAAGATTAAAGAAGCTTACGATCGCGAACCTGAGCTTGATAACCTGCTTCTAGACAGCTACTTCAAAAATATTGTGGAAAGCTACCAAGGAGCGCTTCGCCAAGTGATTTCACTTGCAGTTGCCCAAGGTGTGCCGGCGCCGTCATTCTCAAGCGCATTAGCTTACTATGACAGCTACCGTACAGCCGTACTGCCTGCAAACCTAATCCAAGCACAGCGTGACTACTTTGGCGCCCATACTTATGAGCGTACTGATAAAGAAGGTATCTTCCATACTGAATGGATGAAGTGATCAATAGAAACCCCCGAAGTCTTTAGGCTTCGGGGGTTTTTGTTATTAAAGAATGTCTTAAGGGATATGGCAGTCTTGACAGCTGCAAAAAAAGCCGAAAATGCTCACAAGCATTTTCGGCTTTTCTCGTTTTATATATTCCACCAGTGCAAGCCGTCTTTCGCCAAAAGATCATCTGATTCTTTCGGTCCCATAGAGCCTGATTCGTAGTTAGGAGACAAGGTTTTGTTTGCTGCCCATGTTTCAGAAATGGAATCGACAAAGCTCCAAGATAGGGCAACTTCATCCCAGTGAGCAAAGTTTGTTGCATCGCCAAGAAGACAGTCGTGAATTAATTTTTCATATGCTTCAGGGGTGTTCATCTCGTCATTGCAATTGCTGCAGTAATCCAGTTTGATTGGCTGCGCGTGTGCTGCCCCGCCAAGCTTTTTAGCGTTTAAGTAAAGCGTAATGCCTTCGTCAGGCTGAATATGGATGACGAGCAAGTTCGGATTCATATTGTTTTCATTGCCGTAGTACAGGTTCATCGGAATGTCCTTAAATTGAACAACGATTTTTGTGGACTTTTCTTTCATTCGTTTTCCGGTTCGGATATAGAATGGAACACCAGCCCATCTGAAGTTGTCTATCAAGAGCTTGCCTGAAACAAACGTTTCTGTATTTGAGTCAGGAGCGACATTATCCTCATCTGTATAAGCAGGAACCGATACACCGTCAATTTCACCGGCTTGATATTGTCCGCGCACAAAGTACTCATCCACTTCGTCTTTTGCAATAGGGCGCAGAGCTCTCAGAACCTTCACTTTTTCGCTTCGGATTTCTTCTGTGTTCAATTTGATCGGCGGCTCCATTGCAAGAAGGGCAACCATTTGCATGATGTGGTTTTGCACCATGTCGCGCAGGGCGCCTGATTTTTCGTAATATCTTGCACGGTCCTCAACGCCAAGTGATTCGCTTGATGTAATTTGAATATTTGAGATATAGCGGTTTGTCCAAAGCGGTTCGAAAATCGCATTGGCAAATCGAATTACTTCAATGTTCTGAACCATTTGTTTGCCTAAATAATGGTCGATTCTGTAAATTTGATCTTCTGTAAACGCTTCGCGGATTTCTTTGTTCAGTGCCTGTGCGCTTGGCAGATCATGGCCGAACGGCTTTTCAATGACAAGGCGGGACCAGCCTGTTGTTGCTGTAACACCTTCTGATTTTAATGTTTTTGCAATTGTCCCGAAGAATTCAGGAGCCATTGCCAAGTAGAACATTCTGTTGTTCGGAATTTGATATGTACCTTCCAGTTGGTTAAGCAATACGTTAAGCTCTTGATAAGAGCCAGGATTTGTCACGTCAAACGGGTGATAGTAAAAATGAGACGTGAAATCATCTATATGTTTATCTGCAGATGAGGATATGGATGTTTTAACGGTTTGGCGAAGATCTTCATTAGACCAAGGTCTTCTTCCAACTCCTACAACTGCAAACTCTTCTCCGATTTGTCCGTTTTGATATAAACGGTGAATAGACGGATACAGTTTTCGTTTTGCTAAATCTCCCGTTGCACCGAATATGACAATTACTGCTTTTGGTTGTTGGTTTGTTTTCACTAAAAGTACCTCACTTTATTCGAAGCTTTATTTTAGTACACCCCGTATATTTCCTTCATTTTAAATCTAAAATTCAACGAAAGCAAACATTTCAGCCCATTTTTTGCTGAATGCCGTAAAAATGTTTCTAGAACGAAAGGATTGTTCCTTTCAGAGGCAAGATTCACATTTTGCGCATGATCCTGTATTCTTGTAGGTAACTAGTTCTAGTAGGAGGAAGGAAATGTGGAATTACTTTTTTTAGGGACGGGAGCCGGCATTCCCGCCAAGGCGAGAAACGTAACGTCGGTGGCATTAAAATTGCTTGAAGAAAGGCGTTCGATATGGCTGTTTGACTGCGGGGAAGCCACACAGCATCAAATTTTACATACAACGATTAAACCTCGTAAAATAGAAAAAATATTCATTACCCACATGCACGGCGATCATGTTTACGGGCTTCCAGGGCTTCTGGGGAGCCGCTCCTTTCAAGGCGGTGAAGACGAGCTGACGGTGTACGGGCCAAAAGGCATCAAGGCTTTTATTGAAACAAGCCTTGCCGTCACGAAAACCCATTTGACATATCCGCTTGTGATCAATGAAATCGAAGAAGGAATCGTGTTTGAAGACGATCAGTTTATTGTCACGGGAGTATCTGTTATTCATGGAGTGGAAGCCTTCGGATACCGCGTACAGGAAAAAGACGTGCCTGGTTCCTTAAAGGCGGATTTATTAAAGGAAATGAACATCCCGCCCGGACCTGTGTATCAAAAAATCAAAAAAGGCGAAACGGTAACGCTTGAAGACGGGCGCATCATTAATGGAAATGATTTTCTGGAGCCTCCTAAAAAGGGCAGGGCTGTGGTGTTTTCAGGAGATACGAGAGTAAGTGACAAACTAAAAGAGCTTGCAAGGGATTGTGATGTGCTTGTTCATGAAGCGACATTTGCTAAGGAAGATAGGAAACTTGCTTATGATTATTTTCACAGTACAACGGAACAAGCTGCTGTAACAGCGAAAGAAGCCGGGGCGAAGCAGCTCATTTTAACCCATATCAGTGCCAGATATCAGGGAGATGCCTCTCTGGAGCTTCAAAAAGAAGCGGCAGACGTTTTCCCAAACAGCGTGGCGGCGTATGATTTCTTAGAGGTAAACGTCCCACGAGGCTGAAAAAAACTCTTATTTGACAATCTGAGATTACATTGTATAATAAAACGTAATCATTACGCTTTATAAGGAGATGTTAATATGAGAGTAAATGTTACTTTAGCCTGCACTGAAACGGGAGACCGAAATTACATCACAACAAAAAATAAACGCACCAACCCAGACCGTTTAGAGCTGAAAAAATATTCACCGCGTTTAAAGAAATATACTCTTCATCGTGAAACAAAATAACATAAAAGACCGGGCGTCTTACAGCCCGGTCTTTTTTTATGTTAATTGACTGCCTGGTAAAGAGGAGCGGCCTGCTGGCACGCTGCGCACCATACGTCATAAATAGCCAAATGAACGATATGAGGTTCATCATGATGGATGTTGTGCGAGCTGTTTTTAGCTTGAATCCAGCCGCTTTGATTAGATAGAGACAATATGCTGCTGTGCAGGTTTTGCCACTCCTGTTCAGCAGCGAATTTCTCAGTCCGTTCACCTGATGACAACACAAGGAGAGGCATGTTTCCTAAATGGACTTGCTGTTGTTTGAGAACCTGCAGGCTTTTTGAAAATTCTGCATGTGTGCCCTCAAACATCCTCTTTCTTGTGTATGCTTTGTGCATTTCTTCAGGAATAAAGGAGAAGCTTGTGCAATCTCCTAAAGCTGGATCAAGGAGGACCATACCGATAATATCGCGCCTGTTTTTGCAGGCCCATAAACCGGTGATCACAGCTCCGTATGAGTGAGAAACAGCCAAATAAGGAGGTTTTACATCTGCTGCTTTAAGCAAACTCTCCAATTCTTTCACCTGTTGTTCAGCTGTTCGTTTAGTGCTGCTTTGTCCGCTTTTCCCTATTCCTGCCCGATCATATGTGAAAATGCCAAATTCATCATCAATGTCCGCCATTAATGGTTCCCACGTCTCAGAAGAAGTACCGTAGCCGGCCTCAAAGACAATCGTTACACCGCTTGATCCTCTCCGGTGTTGTGTATGAAACGCACATCCGTCAATTGTATATGTCTTTTCCATCCAAGCTGAGTTCATTGGAGTCATCTCCTCTAATTGGTTCTACTAGGGAGACGGAGAACCTGAGCTGATCGTTTCTCTAAAAAATAAAAAAAGAGATATCCGGTTGAGGATATCTCTTTTGGACATTACCAGCCTCTTTCGTATTGAACAGGGGCCGGAATCTCTGTATTGAGCTGTATCGCAGCAGTTCTTGCAAAGAAAGGATCCCGCAGAAGCTCTCTGCCGATAAAGATAAGGTCGGCACGTCCGTTTTGCAGAATTTCTTCAGCCATTGAACCGTCTGTAATCATGCCGACAGCACCAGTTGCCATGTCAGCCTGTTCACGGATTTTCTCAGCGAAGCTGACCTGATAGCCTGGGAATACATTAATGTCTGCATGAACAAGGGCGCCTGAGCTGCAGTCAATTAAGTCAACACCCTGCTCCTTCATCCATTTTGCAAAACCGATGTGATCGGCGATGTCTAAGCCTTTGTCTGTATAGTCAGAAGCAGATACACGGACAAATAAAGGGCCGTCCCATACTTGTTTGACTTCATCGATGATTTCTCTTAAGAAACGATAGCGGTTTTCTGGTGAGCCGCCGTATTCATCTGTACGATGGTTGGATAGCGGAGATAGAAATTCGTGAATTAAGTATCCGTGCGCCGCATGAATTTCAATTACATCAAAGCCGGCTTCTTTTGCGCGGGCTGCCGCTTGTTTGAATTCCTGGATCGTTTCTTTTACTTTTTCTGCTGACATTTCTACAGGTGTTGCTGATTGTTCGTCAAACGCAATCGCCGATGGAGCGAAAATATCTCCTTCAAGCTCTGCTTTACGGCCGGCATGGGCAAGCTGAATGCCGATTTTTGAGCCTTGTTCTTTAACCTGTTCAGTCAGTTTGGCAAAGCCTTCAATATGCTCGTCACTCCAAATTCCTAAGTCTTGGTCTGTGATTCGCCCTTGAGGATTAACGGCTGATGCCTCCACAATAATCAGTCCGACCTGGCCGATTGCGCGTGATATGTAATGTGCCATGTGGAACGGCGTCAATTTTCCGTCCTTTTCATGAGAAGAATACATGCACATTGGCGACATGACGATGCGGTTTTTTAACGTCAGATCTTTAATTGTAATAGGTGTGAATAATTTTCTGGCCATTTCTTTCGCCTCCCGTAAGGTTTTAGAGATTGATTATATCAGGTCATTTCTTTCACGTCATATAAACTGCTCAAAAGATCCGTTTTTGTCAAACATTTCTGTATAATAGACAGGGAATCATCTTATTTTTCAAGCTAGAAGCGTTTTTATACATAGGAGGGGGCGGAAATCGATGAATTGGCAGACGAAGGACGAATTGCTGACCCTTTTAACTTCTCTTGTGCAATACGAAAGCATCACCGGTTCGAAGGGAGAGGCAGCGCTTGCTGAATATCTTTATTTTATTTTGAAGGACAAGCCTTATTTTCAAAAACATCCAGATGATGTAACACTTCATACGATGGACGACGGCAGATCCTTTCTTACGGCTCTTGTCAAAAAGAAGAATGTCAAAAAGACAGTGCTTTTGCTGAGTCATTTTGATGTCGTGGACATAGAGGATTATGGAGAATTCAAACATATGGCATGTAAGCCTGCTGAGCTGTTGAGCTCCTTTTTAGAGAAAAAAGAGCTGCTTCCGGAGCGTGTCAGAACAGACGCTGAAAGCGGCGACTGGCTGTTCGGAAGAGGGACGATGGATATGAAAGCGGGGCTTGCGGTTCAGCTGTCGATGCTGGAGCGGGCAATGAACGGCCAATTTGAAGGCAATCTGCTGTTGATTACGGTTCCTGACGAGGAAGTGAATTCAAGAGGCATGATTGAAGCGGTTCCTGTACTGAAGGAAATGGAGAAAAAGTATGATATCACATTAACAGCTTGCCTGAATGCTGAACCGATGTTTGAAAAATTTCCCGGCGACCAGCAGCAATATTTTTACTCAGGAAGCATTGGAAAGGTGCTTGCGGGATTTTTCTGCAAGGGGATTGAAACTCATGTCGGAGAGCCGTTTTCAGGCATAAATGCAAATTTAATGGTATCTGAGATTAACCGCTTGCTTGAGCTGAATGCGGATTATTGCGAAAAGGTTGATGGTGAAGTCACTCCGCCGCCGGTAAACTTAATGCAAAAGGACTTGAAAGAGGCGTATTCTGTTCAGACACCGCATACAGCTGTCACGTTATTTAATGTGCTGTCAATGAAACGATCGGCCAGTGAACTGCATCAGATGTTGCTTAAAACCGCCGAACAGGCGGCGGAGGAAATAACTGCGAACATTCGGAAGAAAACACAGGATTTTCAGCAATTTGAGTCATTTACGCCGATGGAACGCGCTGTCTCTGTTTTGACATTTGATGAGCTGATCGCGCGTGCGAAAAAGCGTGCTGGAAATTCTGAAACCGAGCGGGTTCTGAATTATGCCTTTGCCAACAGGGGAGATCTTGGAGACAGGGATTTTTCGACGAAAATTGTATCTGAGCTTGCTGCACTTTGTAAGGAGGATACGCCGCTTATTGTTCTTTTTTACAGCCCGCCGTTTTATCCGGCGGTTTCTTCAAAGGACGATCAGTTGATCAGGAATACAGCTGACCAGCTTATGCAATATGCGGCTGACAGATACGGCATTGCGTTACGGGAGGTTCAATATTTTCCCGGACTTTCAGACTTAAGCTATCTGCAGCTCGAAAAGCAGGAGGTTGATGCGTACACAAGCAATATGCCGCTCTTTAACAGAGGATATTCGCTGCCAAGCGGCAAAGACCAGGCTTTATATGTACCGGTTTTAAATGTCGGCCCGGCTGGAAAAGACCCGCACAAATGGACGGAAAGACTGTATTTGCCTTATTCCTTTGAAGTGCTTCCCGACTTGCTTTCGTTTACGATCGCTGCGCTATTAAAACAATCAGAAACTGCCGGTAAGCTGTCTTAGGAAAAACAAAAGACAGATGGCATTGTGCCTTCTGTCTTTGTGCTTACACTATGAATGCCTCTCTAAGGCGGCACCGGCAAACTGCTTTTTGATTTCAGCGCTGCGTTTAGCAGTTTCTTCAATACAGTGAATAATTGCTTCTTCAAAGCGGGAGTCCTGTAAAGCGCGAAGACCTGCCTCTGTTGTGCCTCCCGGGCTTGTGATTTCCTTGCGGAGCTGTGCGGGCTGTTTGCCGCTTTGAAGGAGCATATCTGTTGCCCCTGCCATTGTCTGCAAAATGAGTGCTTTTGCTGTTTCCTCATCCAATCCTACTTTCTGCGCCGCTTTTTCCATTGCCTCAATATAACGGTACACGTAGGCTGGACCGCTGCCGGCGATCGCCGTGACAGCATCAAGATGCTGTTCCTCAACAAGTGTGGCATCGCCGATTGTTTCCAATAAAGCCTTTGCTGCGGTGATATCATCCTGGCTTGCTTCAGCGCTTACGGAAAATCCGGTTGCTGATTTTCTGATGGCTGCTGAAGTATTAGGCATGACGCGAATGACCGCGAGCTTTCTGCCAAAATAGTGCTGAATGGTTTCAATGGTAAGGCCTGCAAGTACTGAAATTACAAGCTGGTCCTTGAGATACGAACGGATGCTGTCAATGCTTTCCGCCGCGTCCTTCGGTTTAAAAGCGAGGATGATGATATCGGTTTGAGTGAAAAACTCATTTTTATCTCTGCATGGACGCACACCGTACGTTTCCTTTAATTCAATCAGACGCTCATCATTTGAGCGGTTTGTGATATAGATATGTTCTGGTTTTGTGATGCCGCTTTGCAAAATACCGTTGATCATTGCTTCTGCCATGGACCCGGCGCCGACAAATCCTATCTTTTTCATTGATATCCTCCTTCTATCAGAACAACAAAAAACCTTTTCATCACGTAAAGGACGAAAAGGTTCGCGGTACCACCCTCATTAGCACAGATTGTGCTCAGCTCAAATCCCGTAACGCGGGAAACGTTTAGGTTTTCCTAACCGCTCTGAGGGCAGGTTCTACAAACAAGCGGGCCGCAATACCTTTCAGCCGGGGATATCGCTCTCTTTGGCCATTGTCTTGTATACTATTCCTCGTCATAGCGTTCCAATGGTTCTCGTTTTAGTTTGTTGTTCATTATGCAATGGCGGACAAGCTAATGTCAATAGCTTTTTCAAAAAGGGCCGTTCTCATTCGGCAATAATGACACAAGACCGAGAAAAAGCTAAAATATGAATAATGAATGAAGACAAGGAGCAAAAGGATGACAACTTCAGATGTAATTGCGATCCGTATCCCGACGCCATTTGCTGTCGGCGATGTTCTCGTGTATCTAGTAAAAGGCGATGCGCTGACACTTATCGATGCCGGGCCGAATACAAAGGAGGCTGTCAGAGCCCTTCAAGAGCAGCTTGCCGCTGTAAATGTGAAAATGTCAGATATCGAGCAGGTTGTACTGACTCACCATCACGCTGATCATGCAGGCCTGCTTGATGTCTTTTCTGATGAAATCGAAGTGATCGGACATCCGTTTAACGAACCTTATATCAGCCGAGATCAGGCTTTTATGGATTGGCAAAAACGTTTTTTCCAAAAGCTGCTGCCAGAATTAGGCGTTCCTTTTGATATGGAAAAGGCAGAAAAGCTCATTCGGTCCGCGTACGCATTTTCCTGTACGAGATCCCTGACGAAAACAGTCAGAGAAGGTATGAGTATTGATGGGCTTGAGGGCTGGTCGGTTTTGGAGATGCCTGGACATGCTGAATCGCATATCGTTCTTTTCCATGAAAAAAGCGGGAGAATGCTTGGCGGCGATCTTCTGCTGGCCAACAGCTCGTCTAACCCGATTCTGGAAGCGCCGAAAGCGGGAGACATAAGGTCAAAGCCTTTAGTCGATTATCAGCGGTCGTTGGGAAGGCTGTCTGAACTTGATCCAACAATCGTGTTTCCCGGTCACGGCGAGACAATCACCAGCGTTCAGGCGCTGATTGAGAAGCGTTTTGACAAACAGAGGAACAGGACGGAGGATGTGCGGCGCATGCTGGATGAAAAGCCGATGACTGCTTTTCAGGTCTGCCAGCAGCTTTTTCCTGCTGTGTATGAAAAGGAATTATTTTTAACGATGTCAGAAACGGCAGGGCATCTTGATGTGTTGGCGGCTGAAGAAGCCATCACGTCATATTGGGAAGGAAATACTGCATACTTTAGAACAATGAAGAGGTGAAATGGGTGAAACATATAGCGGGAAAGCGGATTTGGATAACCGGCGCTTCAGGAGGGCTTGGTGAAAGAATTGCATATTTATGCGCTGCTGAAGGAGCCCATGTCCTGCTGTCGGCAAGACGTGAGGATCGTTTGATTGAAATCAAAAGGAAAATAACCGAGGAATGGAGCGGACAGTGTGAGATTTTTCCTCTGGATGTCGGCCGCCTAGAGGATATCGACCGTGTCCGCAATCAGATCGGCTCGGTTGATGTACTGATCAACAATGCGGGCTTCGGTATATTTGAAACGGTTTTAGACTCGACACTGGATGACATGAAAGCGATGTTTGATGTGAATGTCTTTGGCTTGATCGCCTGTACAAAAGCGGTGCTTCCGCATATGCTTGAGCAAAAAAAGGGCCATATCATCAACATCGCTTCTCAAGCAGGGAAAATTGCAACACCGAAGTCGAGTCTTTACTCTGCGACAAAACATGCCGTGCTCGGCTACTCAAACGCTTTGCGGATGGAGCTGGCGGGAACCGGCATTTATGTGACAACAGTCAATCCGGGACCGATTCAGACGGACTTTTTTTCCATTGCTGATAAAGACGGGGACTACGTCAAAAATGTAGGCCGGTGGATGCTTGATCCTGATGACGTGGCAGCTCAAATTACAGCTGCTATTTTAACCAACAAACGGGAGATCAATCTTCCGCGTTTAATGAATGCCGGCACCAAGCTGTATCAGTTGTTTCCAGCTCTCGTTGAAAAGCTGGCAGGACGGGTACTCATGAAAAAATAACGATGGAACTGCCTGTAGCGAGTTGGTTTGTTGGCATAGTCACAGGCAGTTTTTATAGAGGAAGGGAGAAACCATTGGATGTCAATCAATCAAGAAGCCCTTCATGTTCTGCTCAAAGATCCGTTTATTCAGAAACTGATTGATGCAGAGCCTGTATTCTGGGCAAATCCGGGCAAGAAAGAGGGACCGTTATTCGATGCAGATGAGTGGGAAAGTGAGATAGCAGAGGCGGAAAAAAGGCTGCGGCGGTTTGCTCCTTATATTGCTGAGGTGTTTCCTGAGACGAAAGATGCCAAAGGAATGATCGAGTCTCCGCTTTTTGAGATGCAGCATATGAAGGAAAAGCTGGAAGCGGCATACAAGCAGCCATTTCCGGGAAGATGGCTTTTAAAGTGCGACCATGAGCTTCCGATTTCAGGATCGATTAAAGCGCGGGGCGGGATTTATGAAGTACTGAAGCATGCTGAAAAGCTGGCACTTCAAGAAGGAATGCTTCAGGAAACCGATGATTACCGCATCTTACATGAAGAGCGGTTTGCCGCGTTTTTCTCGCGCTATTCGATTGCTGTGGGTTCGACAGGAAATCTGGGGTTAAGCATCGGCATCATCGGTGCCAAACTCGGGTTTCGTGTGACAGTGCATATGTCCGCCGATGCTAAGCAGTGGAAAAAGGATCTCCTTCGCCAAAAGGGTGTCACCGTCATGGAGTATGAATCAGATTACAGTGAAGCGGTGAAAGAAGGGAGACGGCAGGCGGAACAAGATCCATTCTGTTATTTCATTGATGATGAACATTCCCGTCAGCTGTTCTTAGGATATGCTGTTGCTGCAAGCCGATTAAAAACCCAGCTTGACTGTATGAATATACAACCGAGTCTTGAGACGCCGCTGTTTGTGTATCTGCCGTGCGGCGTCGGCGGAGGGCCGGGTGGTGTGGCATTCGGGCTGAAGCTTTTATATGGAGACCATGTTCATGTGTTTTTCGGGGAGCCGACTCATTCACCGTGTATGCTGTTGGGGCTTTATTCCGGCCTTCACGAGAAGATTTCTGTCCAGGATATCGGCCTGGATAATCGGACGGCTGCTGACGGGCTTGCCGTAGGGAGGCCGTCAGGATTTGTCGGCAAGCTGATCGAACCTCTTCTGAGCGGCTGTTATACGGTAAAGGACAATACGCTTTATACCTTGCTTCATATGCTGGCTGTATCTGAAAATAAATATTTAGAGCCCTCTGGTCTTGCCGGCATGTTCGGGCCGATTCAGCTTTTTTCGACAGAAGAGGGAAGGCGTTATAGTCAGAAATATAACATGGAACATGCCGTACATGTCGTCTGGGGAACGGGAGGGAGCATGGTTCCAAAAGAAGAAATGGCCGCGTATAACCGAATCGGTGCGGATTTGCTGAAAAAATAAGCAGACAGTGAAAGGGTTTTCCGTTACAATCTTTGTAAGGGTTTTAACCTTCAGAGAGTCAGGTGTAAACAGTGAAAAATAAAGAGCTTAACTTACATACTTTATATACAAAGCACAATCGTGAGTCTTGGTCTGGTTTTGGGGGACATTTGTCGATTGCTGTTTCTGAAGAAGAGGCAAAAGCCGTGGAAGGGCTGAATGATTATCTATCTGTTGAAGAAGTGGAAACGATCTATATTCCGCTTGTTCGCCTGCTTCATTTGCATGTTAAGTCTGCGGCCGAACGCAATAAGCATGTCAATGTTTTTTTAAAGCACCCTCATTCAGCCAAAATTCCGTTTATTATCGGCATCGCCGGCAGTGTGGCAGTCGGGAAAAGCACGACGGCGCGGATATTGCAGAAGCTGCTTTCGCGTTTGCCGGACCGTCCTAAAGTGAGCCTTATCACGACAGATGGTTTTTTATTTCCTACTGCCGAGCTGAAAAAGAAAAATATGATGTCACGAAAAGGGTTTCCCGAAAGCTATGACGTAAAGGCGCTGCTCGAATTTTTGAATGACTTAAAATCAGGAAAAGACAGAGTAAAGGCTCCGGTATATTCCCATCTCACCTATGACCGCGAGGAAGGTGTGTTCGAGGTTGTAGAACAGGCCGATATTGTGATTATTGAAGGTATTAATGTTCTTCAGTCGCCCACCTTGGAGGATGACCGGGAAAATCCGCGTATTTTTGTTTCCGATTTCTTTGATTTTTCGATTTATGTGGATGCGGAAGAAAGCCGGATTTTCACTTGGTATTTAGAGCGTTTTCGTCTGCTTCGGGAAACAGCTTTTCAAAATCCCGATTCTTATTTTCATAAATTTAAAGACTTGTCTGATCAGGAGGCTGACGAGATGGCGGCCTCGATTTGGGAGAGTGTCAACCGGCCGAATTTATATGAAAATATCTTGCCGACTAAATTCAGGTCAGATCTCATTTTGCGTAAGGGAGACGGGCATAAGGTTGAAGAAGTGCTGGTAAGGCGGGTGTGATATCGTGCATCATATTGAACTGTATGTCTCTGATTTGGAAGCGTCTCGACGGTTTTGGGGATGGTTCTTAAAAGAACTTGGCTATAAAGAGTTTCAAAAAGGCCGGATCGGATTAAGGTAGAGCTCACTGCCCCAAGCGGTTAATCGTGATCTTCGGGCAGGCTGTTAAGCTTTTTCTCAATGCGATCCAGCTGCGCTTTTCGGTTCTTCGCATACTTGAAGCCTGTAACAGCTGCAAAGATGACAGCGGCAAACACGATAAATACGAAAAGCTGAAACATCACATCACCTATATTCATGTTCATCACCTCATTTTTGCGGGAGAGATTGGTTCTCTCCCGTTTTTTTGTTTAAAGCGGCTTTTCCAGCGCGGACCGGTGTTTTGTCATTTCCGTTTTCATCTGCCGATAGGCAAACGCTAAAAATGGCAGGCCGAGCAGGGTGATGCCGCTCAGGACAGAAAAAATAAAAATCGGCCGGCCAGCGCCAAATAGGTCTATACATATACCCCCGACCCAGGGGCCGATGACGTTTCCGAGCTGTGAAAAACCGATTGCCCCGAAATAAGTGCCTTTTAATCCTGGTTTTGCAATCTGGTCTACAAACAAATCCATCATAGAGAATAAAAGCACTTCGCCGATTGTAAATGTAACCACGATTATAACAAGTGATGAAACACCGTGTGATATGGTGAAAATGGCCATGCTGACACTAACCATCACATTACCGAGCATCAGGGAGCGAAGCGGCGAAAAACGTTTTGCAAAATGGACGATGGGAAATTGCGTTGCCAACACAACGATTGCGTTTAATGTCAGCATCAACCCGTACAGCTTCGTTCCATTGCCGATCAAGGGGTTCTGCGCCATATACTGCGGGAATGTTGAACTGAATTGTGAGTAGCCGAAGGTGCATATTGTAATGCCGACCAAAGCAATTGTAAAAAGATGATCCTTTTGCGTCACCATAAATGCTTCCCGCACGCTCATATTTCGGGATTGGCCTGATGCTGATGAGGATGGATGTTTTTTAAATTGGATGGCAAGCACGAGTCCGTATAGTCCGTAAATGACTGCGGGCACCAAAAAGGGTGCGGTCGATTGAGATGAGCCGAAATACAGGCCGAGTACCGGTCCGAAGACAACGCCGATATTAATAGCTGCATAGCGTAAATTAAAAACAAGCAGTCTGTTTTTTTCTTCTGCCATATCAGACAGCAAAGCCTTTGAAGCTGGCTCAAACAGTGATTTGCAAAGACCGTTTAATGCGTTTACCACAAAAAACACCCAGAGATGAGATGCCGCCGCAAATCCTGCAAATACCAGCATCCAGCCGAAAATGGACACAAGCATCATGTTTTTTCTGCCAAATTTGTCCGAGATATATCCGCCGTAAAAGCTTGCAAGGATGCCGACTGATGAGCTTGCGGCAATGACCAGCCCTGCATAGGACGCTGATGCGCCTTGGACGGCTGTTAAATAAATCGCTAAAAAAGGGATACTCATCGATGTGGCCATTCTGCCGAAAATGGTTCCGATTATAATTGTCCAGCTGATCGGGTGGATATTTTTCCATTTTTTCATAAATCGTATTCTCTCCTGTATGTTAGAATCTTTTTCTATCATATATGAAAAAATTCCCTTCTCCAATGGAGAATTCAAAATATTTTGTTATTGACATTTTACCATGTGTGGACATGATTGAAATTGAGGTTAAAGCATTCGGAAGGAAAATGACGACGATATGTCCGACGCTTATCCGGGGTAAAAGCACAATATTAATTGATGCTGGAATGCTGAGACATTTTAAAGCGATTCGGCAGGGGCATGGAAGAATACGGAGGTCTGTTTGAAACATTAAAGGCAGTGATGTCAACCTATCATGATGTGGATCAAGTTCCGGAAATGCTCAGTGATGCCGGACATGAGATCAAGATTTACGCGAACTGGAGCGGCGGCCTTATTTTGAGGGGCATTCGGGTGATTTTTACGCCGGGGATTTGTCAGGCCATATCAATCTATGGAGCGTGAGAAAAGCCTGCTTTTCTTTCTCTGCAAGCCCTTCTGCAGTATGACACGCTTGAGCCTGTTATTTCACGGCGGTGTTTTCAAAGGGAAGCCGCATCAGCGGCTGAAAGAACTGACAGTCTGATTGGGGCGCTGTGCGCCTCTGTTTTCTTTTGACCAGCGTTTAAGAGAACAGTCCTTGATTTGTGACATAGTCATAAATGATATCTTCTATATGCGCATGCAGATCCTCATCGGGTTCTTCATTCCGTCTCTCTTCTAAGGCGGCTTTCAGGCTTTGTTTTTCGTACGGGCTTAACGGATCTATGGCAACATTTCTGCCGTATTGACGCAGTGCCTGCCCCATCATTTTTTCAACAAATTTCTCCATTATGACTCTCCTATCTTTATGCTTCGCTTTTATTCTACTAAATGTTTTTCTTCTCTCACACCCTTGGATCATATTTTCTGTCAGACAAGAATCATTTACCAGTATAAAACGAACATATTTTCGCATATAATAGAAAAAGCGAACATAAGTTCTTTTTAGAGGTGTGTATGATGAAAGAAAAAGTGATTTTTCTCGTTGACATGCAATCGTTTTATGCATCTGTAGAGAAAGCGGAAAATCCACATTTGAAAAATAGGCCCGTCATTGTTTCGGGTGATCCTGAAAGAAGGGGCGGAGTCGTATTGGCTGCCTGCCCGCTGGCGAAACAAAAGGGGGTGGCGAATGCTTCGCGGCTGTGGGAGGCGCAGGAAAAGTGCCCTGAAGCTGTTGTGCTCCGGCCCCGTATGCAGCGGTACATTGATGTATCACTGCAAATCACGGCCATTTTAGAGGAATATACAGACCTTGTGGAGCCGTATTCCATCGATGAACAATTCATGGACATTACAGGCAGCCAGAAGCTGTTTGGGACGCCGGAGGAGATCGCGACAAGCATTCAGGGCAGAATCATGCGGGAGATCGGCGTTTATGCGCGGGTAGGAATCGGCCCTAACAAAGCGCTAGCCAAAATCGCGTGCGACAATTTTGCCAAAAAGAATAAGAACGGTATTTTTACCTTAACGAAAGAAAATATGAAAACTGATATGTGGCCGCTCCCGGTGGGCAGCATGTTTGGCGTCGGGAGCCGAATGAAGTATCATTTAAACCGAATGGGCATCAGTACGATCGGCGGGCTCGCGGCTTTTCCGCTCGCTCTTTTAAAAAAGAAATGGGGCATTAACGGCCACGTGCTGTGGATGACGGCGAACGGGATCGACTATTCCCCTGTATCAACTTCATCTCTGGACGGGCAAAAGGCGATTGGCCATGGAATGACTCTCCCAAAAGACTACGAACACTTTGACAAAGAAATCAAAGTCGTGCTGCTGGAGCTGAGTGAAGAAGTGTGCAGGCGAAGCCGAAACGCCGGAGTAATGGGGCAGACGGTATCAGTGAGCTGCCGGGGGGCTGATTTTGATTGGCCGGCGGGCTTCAACCGGCAAGTGAAGCTGGCGGAGCCGACTAATTCTACGCAGGATGTATATGAGGCTGTATGCCGGCTGTTTCTTACGTTTTGGGACGGGAAGCCTGTCCGCCGCCTCGGGGTCAATCTGTCTCAGCTCTCATCTGATGACATATGGCAGCTCAATTTATTTCAGGATTATGCAAAGAAAATGAGCCTCGGCTATGTGATGGACGGCATTAAGAACCGGTTCGGCGACACAGCCATCATCCGGGCGGCGTCACTGACAGCGGCAGGCCAGGCATTTGAACGTGCGGCTAAAATAGGAGGTCACTATAAATGAACGACCATTTAAAAAGAGGCAACCTGCTGTGGGAAGGAAGCAGGATGTTTCTGCCGGAACATAAACAAAGCCTGCTTGAGAGAAAGCGCCATAAACAGAAGCTGCCAAAGCCGATCCTGGATCCTGATAAGCTGGAGGAGATGAATCAAACGCTTTGCGCCGCGATGGAGTTTGCTCAGGATATCACTGTCAGCTGCTTTCAGGACGGTGAAATTGTCCGCTGCACCGGAAAAATCTGCCGGTATGAAGAGTTTGAAAAAACAGTATGGATAAAAGGAGACGAGGATCAGCTGTATAAGCTGAAGCTTGATCAAGTGCTTGATATTGTGCTGTGAAGTCTCTCCCTCCTGCACTGGGGGGAGAAATATGTGTAAAAATATCAAACATTGTTCCCTCGGCAGTCTGGAAACGTATGATACAGGAAAGAAGGCATTTACAATTCCAGTCAGGCAAAATATAATTTTTATATTGTGAGAAAAAAGAGCTGACATTCGTTTTGCCAGACGGAGGGAGATCAAATCGTAATGGATATTCGAACAATCACGTCTTCAGATTATGAAATGGTAACGTCTGTAATGAATGAATGGTGGGGCGGCAGACAGCTGAAAGAAAAATTGCCGAGATTATTTTTTGAGCATTTTCAGGACACAAGCTTTATCACATCTGAACATAACAGCATGACCGGATTTTTAATCGGATTTCAATCGCAATCGGACCCTGGAACGGCATACATCCATTTTTCCGGTGTGCATCCGGATTTCAGAAAAATGCAAATTGGTAAACAATTATACGATGTATTTATTGAAACAGTAAAACAAAGAGGCTGCACCCGGGTAAAGTGCGTCACTTCACCGGTGAATAAGGTATCAATCGCGTATCACACAAAATTGGGTTTTGACATTGAAAAGGGCACCAAAACGGTAAATGGCATCTCAGTGTTTGCAAACTACGATGGCCCGGGCCAAGACAGGGTACTGTTTGTCAAAACCATATGAGGGGGGAAATATGATGGATTTTTTATCAAAAACACCTGAGCCTCCTTACTATGCGGTCATTTTTTCTTCTGTCAAAAGTGAAAATGATACAGGATATGGAGAAACAGCGGAACGGATGGTATCACTTGCGGCGGGTCAGCCCGGATTTTTAGGCGTCGAAAGCGTTCGTGAAGCGGATGGAAGAGGCATAACGGTTTCCTACTGGGACAGTATGAATGCAATTAACCACTGGAAGCATCACACTGAACATCAAGCGGCAAAAGAAAAAGGAAAAAGCGTTTGGTACGAGTCGTATGCAGTCCGCGTCACAAAAGTCGAGAGGCAGCGGCTGTTTTCAGGAGATCACGAATGATTGAATTTCTTCAGCATAAGGAAGACATCACAGCGCGTGAGATTATTGCCGTACAGCAGGCCGCGTACATAAAAGAAGCAGAGCTAATCGGTTTTGACGGTATTCCCGCCTTACAAGAGAAGGCAAAGGATATTCAAGCATCTCATGAACAGTTTGCGGGATATCGGAAAGACGGCAGACTGATCGGTGTCATTTCATATGAGAAAAACATGCATCATCTAACGATTTGCAGGCTTGTTGTGCATCCCGATGGTTTCAGAAAAGGGATTGGACGAGCACTTCTGCAATTTGTCATTGCTCAAAACGAAGACGCTGAGAAAATCGAGGTAGTCACAGCCGAGAAAAATAAACCAGCCGTGTCGCTTTATACACAGGCGGGATTTCAAAAGGTCGAAACTGTGAAAGCGACGGAGGATCTTTTGCTGTCTGTCTTTTATTTGTATCCGAAAAGAAATGTTAAAGTCGTTCACTACAATGAAAAATGGGCGGAACTTTTCAGTGAAGAAAAGGAGCGGCTGAAGCTTGTGTTCGGACCGGAGATCATTGCTGTTCATCATATCGGAAGCACATCGATACCGGATATGGCGGCAAAGCCAATCATTGATATGTTAATTGAAGTCAGAAGCATTGAAGCTGTGAGCCAATATGATACACAAATGAAGTCAATCGGCTATACACCGAAGGGAGAAAACGGCATAGCTGGCAGGCGTTATTTCCAAAAGGGCGGAAATAAACGCACTCATCATGTCCATATGTACGAAAAGGGGAATCCTGCAATTGAAAGGCACCTATTATTCAGAGATTATCTCAGAGCTCATCCAGAAATAGCGAAAGAATACGCCGTTCTCAAAAAACGGCTAGCGGCCCAGCATCCGGACAGTATCCATCAGTACATACAAGGGAAAGATGATTGGATCAAGACTGCAGAAGAAAATGCGAAGCGCTGGAAAGAGGGCAGAAACAATGCGAATGGAAGCGTTGTATGCTACAATAGCGAAAATGATGAAAACGGGGGTCTCACCTTATGAACATACATGTGACAGAGGCAGCAAAACAGGCACTGCAGCAGGCGTTTGACGCCAACCCGGGAAAAAAAGCCCAGCTTCGTTACGATGCAGAAGGATGCGGCTGCGCGGTAAGCGGTGTACCGACAATCTGGCTGGCAGAAGAATTAACAGGACAGTGCGAGCAGCTGGAAACGAACGGCATCCCGCTTTATATCCAATCGTCGCAAAAAGTGTTTTTTGACGATCAAATGACGATCGATTACAATGAAAAAGCCAAAACGCTGGCGCTGAAAAGCCCGGCTGAAATGCTCAGCCCCAGAATGAGCATATTAGTAAAGTAGGGAGACACGAAACGTGGAACAAAAGCTGAAGTCAATGAAGAACACAGCACAGAATAAAACGTGGGTATCCTTCCTGAATCAAAACCATCCCTATACCTTGCTCCACTGGTCAATCGGAGGAGCAGAATCCATCAAGAAAGATGTTTGGCTATTGCAGGATGAAATGACATTCGAAACGCAGGAGTTTACAACGATAGATCTTGCGATTGAATGGATCAGAGAAAATATGGATGGCATTACCGACGTTTTATGAAATGGAAAAAGCGAAAGAGCCGAAGGGGCCTTTCGCTTTTTTATTCTGTTGAATCTTTCATTTTATCTAAAAACTCCTTCACCGTTTTTCGGTATGTGTCCCGGTTTTTTGTATACGACATGGCGTGTTCACCGTTCTCGGCAATATACAGCGTCTTCAGTCCGGGTTTCTTTTCATACAACCGTTCGGTTGAAGAAACCGGAATATAGTCATCATCCTTACTGTGAATAAAGAGGACCGGTTTTTCAATTTTATCAATGACAGCAAGCGGAGAAACTTCGCGTGCGCGATAGCCGCCCCTCAGCTTTAAAAAGAAGTCGGTGATGGGGAGCAGCGGCCAAGCCGGGAGCCTGTATTCCGCTTTCAGCCGATAGGCAAGCTGTTCATCAAAACTTGCAAATGGGCAATCGGCAATATAAAAATCAGCCCCATCATCACAGTGTTCACCAGCGTAAAGCAGGGCAGTTGCAGCTCCCATTGATTCGCCGTGAATTCCGATCAATCCGCGATGATCTGTTTTGTTCTTGACCCAGCTGACAACCTCGCTGAGATCATCCTTTTCATAAAACCCGTAGCTAGTCGTCTTTCCGCCGCTTTGTCCGTGCCGGCGATGGTCATAAACAATCACATTCCAGCCAAGATCAAGAAATAAATGCATATATTTAAGAGAATTCAGCACATTCATCGTCACCCCGTGACAGATGATGATGGTGTTTGGTGTGTCATGCGGTGCGACATGGTATCCTTTTATATCATACCCGTAAGCGGATGGTATCACAAAAGCGGTTTTCTCCATTCGTTCAAATGATTCAAACACATCATGTCCGTCGTCTGTCTCTCTTTTGATAATGTCTTCATCTGTCTTTTTCCTGATAAACAGAATTATATTTGAAAAAACAACTCCGATTGCAATAACAGCGGTTAAGAGAGCGCCAATGGCCAAAAGGATTTTCTTCAAAAGTCACAGCACCTTTCAACTAAATACAGGAAATTTATACTTGAAATCATTATACCTAAACAGTGCTGTGCTGATCAAAAAAGTTTTCAGAAGAGAGTCCGCTTGTTCAGTCTGTATGCTCCGTGATAAACTGGCCTCAAAACAAAATACGGGGGAAGCGTACATGAAAAAACAAAAATCCGCTGACAAACACCAGTTAAAAGACGACCTTCAATCCGACATCAAAGCAAAGCTTATGGAGATGAAGAGCCAATTGAAGGAAGAGGATGAAAAGAGGCAGGAAAGAGAAAAAGCAGAACAGATCAGAAAGAAAAAAGAGCTCGAAAAAAACAAAAGCTTTGAAGAACTCCTTAATGAAAGCCAAATGGATTGGCATCAATATAAATAAACCAGCACCCATACAGGGTGCTGGTTTTTCTGTTATGAGCGGTGCGCTTCGTAAACGTCTTGTTTCGTATGAGATTGGAGCGCTTTGATTTCCTCTTCGCTTAAACGCCGTGCGTTTGCAGCCTGAACGTTTTCCCGTAACTGCTCAATCTTACTGGCGCCTGTAATTACTGAGGCGACAGCCGGCTGTGCTAATAGATACTGCAGTGATTTTTCTGTCATGGAAAGATCGGAAGCAACATTCTCCATCGCCTTGCGGGCATTTGTCAATTCCTCAAATGAATAGGACAAGTACCCGTTTTGTTTCATGCTGTCTGCCGCTTGTTCAAGCGGTTTTTCAGTTAAGAGCCCTTTGGCAACCGGACCTCTGGCGACAACGCTGATTTGATGTTCCTCTAAAAGCGGAAGCCATTCCTCAGGGCGTCTGTCAAACAGGCTGTATTGCATCATAATACTGACGATGTTTGATTTTTTTACATATTCTTTGATCACATTCGGGCGGATAGAAGAAATGCCGTAGTAACGGATCACGCCTTCTTGTTTTAATTCCTCAAACGCTTCAATTGTTTCATCAATGTTGTCCTCTATCGTCCCGCCGTGAAGCTGATAAAGGTCGATATAATCCGTTTTCAGCCGCGCAAGGCTCTTTTTTACTGCTTCTTTTATGTAAGCTTTTGAAGGGTCCCAATACCAGCCTTCGCTTTCGTCATTCCAGCGGTTTCCCGCTTTCGTTGCCAAAATAATATCCTGGCGTCTGTTTTGGATCGCATCACCGACGATTTCTTCGTTGAGTCCGCGGTCATACAAATCTGCTGTGTCCAAATAGTTGATCCCAAGCTCGATGGCTTCATCCAGGATGGACAAGGCTTTGTTTTTGTCAGTTCCAAGAGACATACAGCCGAGTCCGACTTCGCTTATTTCTAAATCAGATGTACCCAGTTTGCGCTTTCTCATGTGCACACTCCTTTTTTAGGCTTTGTATTGACCGTAATATAAAGGAGCTTAAGTTTCAACTTTTACGGCTTAGAGACCCAATCTTTCGCATATTGGAATGTGCGTCCGTACTCCTTTAACTTCGCCCGAATCTCCCATGCTTTTCCGACTAAGATAACACCTTTTGCCATACGGTGCACTTTCACGAAGAAGCCCCCTTTTCTCTAGTATGATAAAATGTATGGGGCATCATATAGAGACAGAACGGGAGATGGAGAAATGAAACCATTAGAAGAAAAAACAATTGCCAAAGAACAAATTTTTTCAGGTAAAGTCATTGATCTTTATGTAGAGGACGTCGAATTGCCAAACGGCAAAGCGAGTAAACGTGAAATTGTGAAACACCCTGGAGCTGTAGCGATATTAGCTGTCACGGATGAAGGGAAAATGGTCATGGTGAAACAATTCCGTAAGCCGCTTGAGCGGACGATCGTTGAAATTCCGGCCGGCAAGCTTGAAAAAGGGGAGGAGCCGGAGTATACGGCACTTCGGGAGCTTGAAGAGGAAACGGGTTATACAGCGAAAAAACTGACAAAAATCACTGCGTTTTATACATCGCCTGGCTTTGCTGATGAAATCGTTCACGTGTTTCTTGCTGAAGAGCTTTCTGCACTCGAAGAAAAACGGGAGCTTGATGAGGACGAGTTTGTTGAAGTGATGGAGGTGACGCTTGAAGAGGCGCTGAAGCTGGTTGAATCGCGTGAAGTATATGATGCTAAAACAGCCTATGCGATTCAGTATCTTCAACTGAAAGAAGCGCTCCAAGCACAAAAATGAAAAAGATTTACGCGGACTTGCACATTCATATCGGCCGGACCTTTACGGGAAGGGCTGTCAAAATAACAGGCGCCAAAACACTGACGCTGGACCGAATTTTGGTTGAAGCCAGTGAACATAAAGGGATTGAACTTCTTGGTATTATCGACTGTCATTCTCCGGAAGTCATCCTGGAGCTTGAGGAAGGCATTTCATCCGGAAAATATCGCGAGCTTGACGGCGGTGGGATTCGCTACCGCAGCACGACTCTTTTGTTGGGGAGCGAGCTGGAGATATATGATGAAGCCTGCAGCGGGCCAATCCATGTGCTCGTCTTTATGCCGACGCTGGCTGATATGAAACAGTTTTCAAACTGGCTGTCAGCGCGGCTGAAAAATATTCATTTAAGCTCCCAGCGGATATATGAAACGGGCTTGAACCTGCAAAAAAAAGTGAAGGAAATGGGCGGGCTGTTTATCCCCGCCCATATCTTTACACCGCATAAAAGCTTATATGGAAAAGGGGTTAAATCAAGTTTAACCGAGGTTTTTGATCCCTCTATGATAGATGCGGTGGAGCTTGGGCTAAGCTGTGATACAGACATGGCTTCCCACGTATCTGAATTGAATCAGTATCCTTTTTTAACAAATTCTGATGCGCATTCGTTAGGGAAAATCGGCAGAGAATATAATGAACTATATGTACAGTCAGCTGATTTTACTGAATTTGCTCTTGCATTAAGAGGACAGGGTGACAGAACAATTGCCGCAAATTACGGCTTGGACCCGTTACTGGGGAAATATTATCAGACGGCTTGTGAAGCGTGCGGAGAACCTGCGGTGAGCGGGGAAACGGCGTGCGCGAATTGCGGAAATGCCAGGTTTACCAAGGGAGTCAGCGAAAGATTGCGTGAATTGAGTGATCAGGCTGAAGTTCGCGTCTCGCGTCCGCGATATGTTCATCAGATTCCGCTGCAATTTGTTCCGGGTGTCGGTCCGAAAACGCTGGACAAACTAAAAAAAGCCTTCGGAACAGAAATGGCTGTTCTTCATGAGGCTGCAGAAGAAGATTTGGCTCGCGTTGTCCCGCCGAAAACCGCGGCGCTTATTGTAAAAGCGAGATCCGGAAAGCTGGAATTGAAAGCCGGAGGAGGAGGAACTTACGGAAAAATTAAACCGTGAGTTAAAAATTAACTCAGTTCCTCCTGTACTTTTCTTTTTGTCCGGATAAAGGTGATCAGCTGGATGATTTCGTCTTCACTCAGCGGCTTGCCATCAACAGAAATGTGAAAGTCAAGACTGCTCCACGTGGTCAGTTCAATGGTCTGAGGGGCAGTCTGCTTTTGTTTCTCGCGGCCCAAAAGTTCATCACACGTTGTGTCAAAGAGGTCAGCCAGCATGGCAAGTGCCTCAAGCGAAGGCCGGCGGTAGCCTGACTCGTAGCCGGCATATGTGCTTTTTGCGATACCCAGAAGGTCAGCTGTATATTGAAGCGACCAATTTTTCTTTTTTCTCAATTCAGTTAAACGATCTAGATTCATGAACTTCCGCTCCTTTTTCACCTTGAGCTGATTATATCATATAGGTATTAGGAAGTGTACGCGAATTGAATAATAATGTCTTGCGTATTTTATTTTCCGTGTCTATAATTGCATTAAAAGTATGCGAAAAGCGAATACCTTCTCGCAACCCATCTTTAGATACAGTGAAGAGGTGCATGGTATGAAAAAATTATTGATGTTGACAACTGGGGGAACGATTGCTTCAGTTGAAGGGGAAAATGGGCTGGCTCCCGGAGTCAAGGCTGATGAATTATTAAGTTACGTATCAAAACTTGATAACGATTACACGATGGAAACTCAGTCGCTTATGAATATAGACAGCACCAATATGCAGCCTGAATACTGGGTGGAAATAGCAGATGCCGTTAAGGAAAATTATGATGCCTATGACGGATTTGTTATTACTCACGGTACAGATACAATGGCCTACACATCTGCCGCATTATCGTATATGCTGCAGCATGCCAAAAAACCGATTGTCATCACTGGCTCGCAGATCCCGATCACGTTCCAAAAAACGGACGCCAAAAAAAATATCACAGACGCCATTCGCTTTGCCTGTGAAGGCGTGGGCGGCGTATATGTTGTGTTTGACGGCAGAGTCATTCAAGGAACGCGTGCGATCAAATTAAGAACGAAAAGCTACGACGCATTTGAAAGCATCAATTACCCATATATCGCTTTTATCAATGAAGACGGGATCGAATACAACAAACAAGTAACGGAACCTGAGAATGACACTTTCACAGTTGATACTTCACTATGCACAGATGTATGTCTGCTGAAGCTGCATCCGGGCTTAAAGCCTGAAATGTTTGATGCTCTGAAAAGCATGTACAAAGGAATTGTCATTGAGAGCTATGGCAGCGGAGGCGTGCCGTTTGAAGGCAGAGACATTTTGTCAAAAGTGAATGAGCTGATTGAAAGCGGCATCGTCGTCGTGATCACGACTCAATGTCTGGAAGAAGGGGAAGACATGAGCATTTACGAGGTCGGCCGCAGAGTCAACCAAGACTTAATTATCCGATCCAGAAATATGAACACAGAAGCAATCGTGCCAAAATTGATGTGGGCACTCGGCCAGTCTTCGGATCTTCCTGTCGTCAAGAGAATTATGGAAACGCCGATTGCTGATGACGTTGTCCTGTAAAATGTCAGAAACCATAACCAACAAAGAGAAAGTAGGTTAAAGATTATGTTAAACGGCCAAAAAGAATACCGCGTGGAAAAAGACTTCCTTGGGGAAAAACAAATTGAAGCAGATGTTTATTACGGAATCCAGACGCTCCGTGCTTCTGAAAACTTCCCGATTACGGGATACAAGATCCATGAAGAAATGATTAACGCGCTGGCGATTGTAAAAAAAGCTGCGGCTCTTGCCAACATGGACGTGAAACGGCTGTATGAAGGAATTGGCCAAGCTATCGTACAAGCCGCTGACGAGATTCTGGAAGGCAAATGGCACGATCAGTTTATCGTCGATCCGATTCAGGGCGGTGCCGGAACTTCTATGAACATGAATGCGAATGAGGTTATCGGAAACCGGGCGCTTGAAATCATGGGGCATAAAAAGGGAGACTATATCCATTTAAGCCCAAACACACATGTGAATATGTCACAGTCGACAAACGATGTGTTCCCGACTGCGATTCATATTTCCACATTGAATCTCTTGGAAAAACTGCTGAAAACAATGGAAGACATGCATAGTGTGTTCAAACAAAAAGCACAGGAGTTTGATTCTGTTATAAAAATGGGACGGACACACCTGCAAGACGCTGTTCCGATTCGTCTTGGCCAGGAATTCGAAGCGTACAGCCGTGTTCTCGAGCGTGATATTAAACGGATCAAGCAATCGCGCCAGCACCTGTATGAAGTCAACATGGGCGCAACTGCTGTCGGTACAGGCCTGAACGCAGATCCTGAATATATCAAACAGGTTGTGAAGCACCTTGCTGATATCAGCGGGCTTCCTCTTGTCGGAGCTGATCACCTTGTTGATGCCACACAAAATACGGATGCCTATACAGAGGTATCAGCAGCATTAAAAGTCTGCATGATGAACATGTCGAAGATCGCAAACGACCTTCGCTTAATGGCATCAGGCCCGCGCGCCGGACTTGCGGAAATTACTCTGCCAGCACGTCAGCCGGGATCATCCATTATGCCGGGCAAAGTCAATCCGGTGATGGCGGAGCTGATCAACCAAATTGCGTTCCAGGTCATTGGAAATGACAATACTATCTGCCTTGCTTCTGAAGCCGGCCAGCTTGAATTGAACGTCATGGAGCCAGTGCTTGTCTTTAATTTGCTTCAATCCATCAGCATCATGAACAACGGCTTCCGTTCGTTCACTGACTATTGCTTAAAAGGCATCGAGGCCAACGAAAAACGCTTGAAGCAATACGTGGAAAAAAGCGCAGGAGTGATCACTGCAGTCAATCCGCATCTTGGATATGAAGCGGCTGCCCGAATCGCAAGGGAAGCGATTATGACAGGCCAATCAGTCCGTGATCTTTGCCTGCAGCATGATGTGCTGACAGAAGAAGAATTGGATATTATTTTAAATCCATATGAGATGACAAAACCAGGGATTGCAGGGAAAGAACTATTAGAAAAATAAAATTTGAACAAAATACAGCTTATTCATCTCCGGATAGTCGGATGAATAAGCTGTTTACAACATAGGGATGAGGAAGTATAGTATACGTGTTGTACTATATATTGAAAGCGTTTTAGCTTTTACATGAAGGGGGACTTCTTTTGAAGGATGTAAGATTGCCAACACTATTCGAAATTATTATTGTACTAGGAGCATTTTTAGCACTTGTTCTGTCGTTTACAGTCTTTCTCGACTTGCCGATACAGCTGGCGCTTTTTGTTTCATGGTTTATTGCAATGCTTTTAGGTATTAGACTCGGTTATTCTTATAAAGATTTACAAAATGCGATTGTACATGGGATATCGAATGGCCTTGAAGCCGTTCTGATTCTTGTTTCAGTCGGGGCGCTCATTGGAACATGGATTGCGGGAGGCGTTGTGCCGACGCTGATTTATTACGGGTTAGAATTTATTCATCCTAGCATCTTTTTACTGGCAACGTTAATTATTTGTTCAATTATGTCTGTAGCTACAGGAACGTCTTGGGGAACAGTCGGAACTGCCGGCATCGCCATGATCGCAATTGGAGAAGGATTGGGAATTCCGCTTCCTCTTGTGGCGGGAGCTATCCTTTCAGGCGCTTATTTCGGGGACAAGCTGTCTCCGCTGTCTGACAGTACAGTTCTGGCTTCTTCACTATCAAAAGTCGATGTATTGGCTCACGTGAGAGCGATGCTTTATTTATCAATACCTGCATATGTGATTACAGCTATTCTCTTTACAGTTGTTGGATTTATGTACGGCGGAAAAAATATTGATCTTGACAAAGTGGAATTCTTGAAATCATCTTTGCAAAATACGTTTGACATTCATATTTGGATGCTGATCCCGGCTGTTGTCGTCATTGTCTTATTGGCGCTGAAAAAGCCGTCTATGCCGGTTATCGTGATCGGTGCTTTGCTTGGCGCAATCTGGGCAGCTGTTTTCCAAGGCATGAATATTGCCGATGCGATTGCTACAGCGTACAACGGATTTTCTATTAAAACAGATGTTGAATTTTTGAATGGCCTGTTAAACCGCGGTGGAATTGTCGGTATGCTTGATTCTCTCGTTGTGATTATCTTTGGCCTTGGTTTTGGCGGCCTGCTTGAGAAACTCGGCGTGTTAAAAGTCATTGTTTCAACGTTTGAAAAGAAATTAACATCATCAGGCAATGTCACTTTGTCTACGCTGATTGTAGCGTTTTTAGCGAACATCTTCGGCTGTGCCATGTATGTATCCCTTATTTTGACTCCGAAGATTATGGAAGACAGCTATGATCGATTACATCTGGACAGAAGAGTGTTATCACGTAACGCAGAGGTCGGGGGAACATTAACCTCAGGTATGGTGCCTTGGTCTGATAACGGTATTTACATGGCTGGTATTTTAGGTGTTTCTACCTTCTCTTATCTGCCGTTTATGTGGCTCAGTTTTGTTGCAATAGGTCTTGCAATTATCTATGGTTATACAGGAAAATTTATATGGTATACGAAAAACAATACAGTTAAAGCCGAAAAACTAGGCTAATAGGGGAGGATCACTGAATGATAGCGAAACACATGATTCGGACACTGATGATCGAAACGCCTTCGGTTCCCGGAAATCTTGGAAGGGTGGCTACGGCAATCGGCCTTCTGGGCGGGGATATTGGTGAGGTGGAGACGGTAAAAGTCGGACCCAATTACACAATGCGGAATATTACCGTTCAAGTGGAGAATGAAGAACAGCTTCAGGAAGTGATCGCGGCTGTACAGGCCCTAGGAGAAGGGATCAGGCTTCACACCGTATCTGATGAAGTCCTGTCCGCACATGAAGGCGGAAAAATCCAAATGAAAAGCAAAATGCCGATCCGCTCATTGGCAGAGCTCGGGCGGGTCTATACACCAGGTGTTGCAGACGTGTGCCGTCTGATTGAAAAAGAACCTGAAAAAGCTTCTATTTATACAACGATCAGCAACTCTGTTGCGATTGTGACAGATGGAACGGCAATTCTCGGTCTTGGGAATATCGGCTCTGTCGCAGGCATGCCTGTCATGGAAGGAAAGGCTGCTCTGTTTGATCAGCTGGCGGGTATCAGCGGCATTCCGATATTGCTTGATACGAGTGACCCTGAAGAAATCATCAAAACGGTAAAGCATATTTCTCCAGGTTTTAACGGCATCCTGCTTGAGGATATCGGCTCGCCGCATTGCTTCGAAATCGAGGACCGCCTAAAAGAGGAGCTGAACATCCCTGTTATGCACGATGATCAGCATGGTACAGCTGTTGTGACGCTGGCAGCTGCCATCTCGGCATGCAGGAGTGCAGGTGTTGACCTGAAAGAAGCGAAAGTGGGGCAAATCGGTCTGGGCGCAGCAGGCGTTGCCATCTGCCGGATGTTTATGGCCTATGGCGTGAAAGCTGTTTACGGCACAGACAAATCAGAGGCAGCAATGGACCGTCTCGAACAATACGGCGGACAGGCAGTTTCCAGCATCGAGGAGCTCATGGAAGTGTGTGACATTGTCGTTGCAACAACGGGAGTTCCAGGGTTAATAAAACCAGCATTTGTACGCTCTGGCCAGGTGATTTTGGCTTTATCAAATCCGAAGCCGGAAATTGAGCCGGAGGCCGCGTTGCAGGCTGGCGCCGCATATGCAGCGGACGGACGTTCTGTTAATAATGTGCTTGGCTTCCCGGGTATTTTCAGAGGAGCGCTCAACGCAAAAAGCAAGGAGATCAATCATGATATGCTTGTCGCAGCAGCAGAGGCCATCGCAGCCTGCACAAAACAAGGCGATGTAGTCCCTCAGCCGCTTGATTCAAAAGTCCATCATGAGGTAGCAGCTGCGGTCGAACACGCAGCTCTTACAGCAGTTAAATAAATGAAGTCAAACAGCACCTGGCATAACAGGTGCTGTTTTTTTCTCATCATGTGTTCATTTTTGCTATAATTGCTGTGAAAATAAATAAGGGAGTGATCAGCATGGCAAAAAGCCGAGCGAAAAAGAAGCGGGAGCACCTGCTGAGAAATGGCGGACGTGACGTTTTATTATCAAGAGGAAGCGCACCATCGTTCAGCACGCATGAAAGAATGACAAAAAGCAAAAAAGAGATTTTGAATAAGAAAAAGCATAGGAATCCTTATGATCATACAGCATATGATGATAAGGGTTTTTTTGTGCCCACAAAAGCAGCCTAGCATCCTTCTCTATCGTTTCTTTTTGAAAAAGAGCATGTTTTTCCGTTTCTTTCATACAATCTATTAAATCAAATCACTAGAACGGGCGGGAGGAAACGGTATGCGAAAAATCTCTTATAAAGACATGTTTCTCAGACATGTCAAAGATCATCTCTCTCTTTATATATTTGTCTCAGTGCTGTTTTTCATGGGTGTCATTTTTGGCGCAATTATTGTCAACAGCATGACCATCAGCCAGAAGGAAGATTTATATTACTATTTAAGTCAATTTTTTGGACAGCTTTCGGATGGAAAACAGGCAAGTTCATCTGATATGTTTGGGCAAAGTATCTTTCATAATGTAAAGTATTTAGGGCTGATGTGGATATTGGGGATTTCCGTCATTGGGATGCCGATTATTTTTATCATGATCTTTCTAAAAGGTATCGTCGTCGGCTTTACTGTCGGATTTCTCGTCAATCAGATGGGAATCAGCGGTTTTTTCTTATCCTTTGTCTCCGTTTTGCCGCAAAATGTACTGCTTATTCCGGCTTATCTCATTATGGGCACGTGTGCGATTGCGTTTTCTTTAAAGTTAATCAGGCAGCTGTTCGTTAAACGAAGCCTGCATGACGCGCCGATTCAGTGGTTCGGACGGTATGCCTTTGTGCTTCTGGTCATTCTGTTTTTAGCGCTGATCTCATCCCTCTTTGAAGCATATTTATCTCCTGTATTAATGGAAAAGCTTACATTAAGACTTTTTTAAAATAATTATTAAGAAAAAATCGTTTTATTTATCAGTTTATAATAATTATAGTTGGAACTCTGCGCGTATTTTGTTATAATGAGTCATGGAATGCGGCGTAGGAGGGAAAGACATGGAAAACCGTATTGATCGAATTAAGAAACAGTTGCACTCATCCAGCTACAAACTTACGCCTCAGCGTGAAGCGACAGTAAGAGTGCTGCTTGAAAATGAAGAAGACCATTTAAGCGCAGAAGATGTATACCTCCTCGTAAAAGAGAAATCTCCTGAGATCGGTCTCGCAACAGTATACCGTACGCTTGAATTATTAACTGAATTAAAAGTCGTTGATAAAATTAACTTTGGAGACGGCGTGTCCCGTTACGATCTTCGTAAAGAGGGTGCAGCTCACTTTCATCACCACTTAGTGTGCATGGAGTGCGGAGCCGTTGATGAAATTGAAGAAGATTTACTAGAAGACGTGGAAGAAATCATTGAACGTGATTGGAAATTTAAGATTAAAGATCATAGATTGACGTTTCACGGCATTTGCCACCGCTGTAACGGAAAAGATGCTGAATAGACGGTGCCGAGCGCGAACCTTTTCTCCTGGGGAAAGGGTTTTTTGCTGTTTCCATGTATAAAACCTTTCTGATTTGGCATATGGTTAAATAACTGGAACCATAGGGAAAGGATCGATTAGGACATGGGAAGATTCCTAAAAACAACTCTCGATGCATTGAAGGTTTTCATCCTGTTTACCGGTTTTACCGCTCTGTTCTATTATGCTATGATATGGGTAAATCAAGAATATGAAAACTATCATCGGTACGATAAACCGGAAGGCTCCGCTGTAAAAGTTGTTGAAATGGATCAGGATGAAAAAGGCGGATGGTTCGACCGGTTGATCTTTTTTTACCAAAACGGGGAGTAGATCAAGAGTGAAAGATCAAATAAAGGATTTCATCCACTACGTCATGGTAGAGAGAGGGCTTTCCCAAAACACGGTGGTATCCTATGAACGTGACTTGAAAAGCTATTCTCTTTATTTAACAGAAACCCTTCATGTTACGGATTGGAATCATGTAACCCGTATACATATTATTCAATATTTAAAGCACTTGAAGGACTCGGGGAAATCCGGCAAGACTTCAGCACGGCATTTGGCATCCATTCGCTCTTTTCACCAATTTCTGCTCAGGGAAAAGGTGACGGACAAGGATCCTTCCGTTCATATCGAAACACAAAAGACCGAGCGGGCGCTTCCGAAGGTGCTCGCGCTCAATGAGGTCGAGCGATTATTAGACACGCCTAAGCTGACGAGCCCTTTCGGCTATCGGGATAAAGCGATGCTGGAGCTGCTTTATGCGACAGGCATACGAGTCAGTGAAATGATTGAATTGAAAACGGCAGATGTTCATTTATCTATGGGTTTTGTCCGCTGCTTTGGGAAAGGAAGAAAAGAACGGATTGTGCCAATCGGTGAAGCAGCCGCTTCTGCCATTGAGGAATATATGACAAAAGCCAGGGGGAAACTGCTGAAGAACAATGTGTCTGACGCTCTCTTTTTAAATCATCACGGCAAACAAATCAGCCGCCAGGGATTTTGGAAAAACCTGAAGAAAATCGCGCTGGAAGCTGGGATTAAAAAAGAGCTGACCCCGCATACGCTCAGGCATTCCTTTGCGACGCATCTGCTTGAGAACGGGGCTGATTTAAGAGCGGTGCAGGAAATGCTCGGCCATGCGGATATATCCACGACGCAAATTTATACGCATGTGACGAAAACAAGGCTGAAGGATGTGTACAAGCAGTTTCATCCGCGCGCCTAGCCGCAGGTGGCTGCGGCTTTTTTGTTTAGAACGACAGAAAATACTGAAGTTTTTCATTATTTCCGAATGCATTGTCAACGGGAATGAAAACGGTTTATACTTGAGTTGTCAGACCTCTTAGCGATACAATAGACGTATAGAAAAAAAGGAGGCTTTCAAGATGCCTGCATACAAATATAATCGTGTGTTTTTAATTGTAATGGATTCAGTCGGAATCGGCGAAGCGCCGGATGCCGCTGACTTTAATGATGAAGGCGCAAATACGCTCGGGCATATTGCCGAGCATATGAATGGATTACATATGCCGAATATGGCAAAACTCGGCCTTGGTCTCATTGGAGATATCAAAGGTGTAGAAAAAACGGAACATCCGCTAGCGTATTATGGAAAAATGCAAGAAGCGTCAAACGGCAAAGATACGATGACCGGCCATTGGGAGATCATGGGCTTGTACATTGATAAACCGTTTAAAGTGTTCCCGGAAGGCTTTCCAGATGAACTGCTTCAGGAGCTGGAAAAGAGATCTGGTCGCAAAATTATCGGAAACAAGCCGGCCTCCGGCACAGCGATTTTGGATGAACTTGGGCAAGAGCACATGGAGACAGGGGCTTTAATTGTATACACATCTGCTGACTCTGTTCTGCAAATTGCCGCTCACGAAGAGGTTGTGCCGCTTGAAGAGCTGTACCGCATTTGTGAAACGGCGAGAGAGCTGACGCTTGATCCGAAGTATATGGTAGGCCGCATTATCGCACGGCCGTTCGTCGGAGAGCCCGGACAATTCAAGCGGACGCCAAACCGCCATGACTATGCGCTTAAGCCGTTTGACCGCACTGTTATGAATGAATTGAAAGACAGCGGCTTAGATGTGATCTCAATCGGAAAAATCTCTGATATTTATGACGGAGAAGGCATTACTTCTTCACGAAGAACGGTTTCCAATATGGACGGAATGGACAAGGTGATTGATACGCTGGGAGAAGACTTTACAGGTCTGAGCTTTGCGAACCTTGTTGATTTTGATGCTTTATTCGGACACCGACGTGACCCGGAAGGATACGGACGCGCGCTTGAAGAATTTGATGCGAGGCTTCCGGAAGTGTTTGAGAAAATGAAAGAAGACGATCTGTTAATCATTACAGCCGACCATGGCAATGATCCGATTCACCATGGAACCGATCATACACGCGAGTACGTGCCGATTCTCGCTTACAGCAAAAAACATAAGAATGCGCAAATGCTGCCGCTTGCAGATACATTTGCTGATATCGGCGCAACAATCGCTGATAATTTCCAAACGACTAAACCGAAATACGGAAAAAGCTTTTTATCTTTATTACAATAGGGGGACTGTTTCTTGAAAGACAGAATCGAACGTGCAGCCGCTTTTATTAAACAAAACCTGCCGGAATCTCCGAAGATCGGCCTTATTTTAGGCTCAGGTCTTGGCATTTTGGCAGACGAAATCGAAAACCCGGTCAAGCTGAAATATGAGGACATACCTGAATTCCCGGTATCCACTGTTGAAGGACATGCCGGACAGCTTGTGCTTGGGACTCTTGAAGGAGTATCCGTCATTGCGATGCAAGGCCGTTTTCATTTTTATGAGGGCTATTCAATGGAGAAAGTCACTTTCCCTGTACGCGTGATGAAAGCGCTCGGCGTGGAAGCGTTGATCGTAACTAATGCTGCTGGCGGCGTCAACACTGAATTCCGTGCGGGAGACTTAATGATCATTACCGATCATATTAACTTTATGGGAACGAACCCGCTGATCGGGCCAAACGAAGCCGATTTCGGCGCCAGATTTCCAGATATGTCGTCAGCCTATGACAAAGACCTATCCGGACTGGCTGAAAAGATTGCGAAAGACCTTAACATTCCAATTCAAAAAGGCGTGTATACCGCTGTGACAGGACCTTCTTACGAAACACCGGCAGAAGTCCGTTTCTTAAGAACAATGGGCTCTGACGCTGTCGGTATGTCTACTGTTCCGGAAGTCATTGTAGCGAATCATGCGGGAATGCGTGTCCTTGGCATTTCCTGCATCTCTAATGCGGCAGCCGGAATTTTGGATCAGCCTTTAAGCCACGATGAAGTAATGGAAGTGACGGAAAAAGTAAAAGCTGGCTTCTTGCAGCTTGTGAAAGCGGTCGTCGCTCAGTACGAATAAAAATTGAATCAGAGCAAGATCAAAAGAGAGCTGTGTCCCATGGACGCAGCTCTCTTTTTTTATGCCAAAAAAGATACGAAACATTTTCCATCAGTGGGGTATAAAACCATCCCGCTTGGAAAAAATAAAAAGGATTATGAAATGGAGGGCTTTTGAGATGAAACGTCTTTTATCCACTTTGTTGATTGGTATAATGCTGCTTACATTTGCACCGTCTGCATTTGCAAAACAAGACGGAAAACGTACATCGGAGCTTGCTCATGAAGCGAAGTCTGCGGTGCTGATAGAACGTGACACAGGAAAAGTGCTTTACAACAAGAACAGCAATGAGAGACTGGCGCCTGCAAGCATGACGAAAATTATGACGATGCTTTTGATTATGGAAGCTTTAGATGAAGGCAAAATCAAAATGAGTGATAAGGTCCGTACGAGCGAGCATGCGGCTTCAATGGGCGGCTCACAGATTTTCCTTGAACCCGGTGAGGAAATGACTGTCGAAGAAATGCTGAAAGGCATCGCAATCGCTTCAGGGAATGACGCTTCCGTAGCAATGGCTGAATTCATTTCCGGCTCTGAAGAAGAATTTGTTAGGAAAATGAATAAAAAAGCAAAAGAGCTTGGCTTGAAAAACACATCCTTCAAAAACCCGACCGGACTGACCGAGGAAGGGCATTACAGCTCTGCTTATGACATGGCAATCATGGCTAAGGAATTATTGAAATACGAATCAATCACGAAGTTTACCGGTACGTATGAGGATTATCTGCGCGAAAATACAGATAAAAAGTTTTGGCTTGTCAATACGAATCGGCTTATCAAATTTTATCCTGGCGTAGACGGTGTAAAAACAGGCTATACAGGAGAGGCCAAATATTGTCTGACAGCTTCAGCTAAAAAAGGAAACATGCGGGCCATTGCGGTTGTGTTCGGAGCGAGCACACCTAAAGATAGAAACGCGCAAGTGACAAAGATGCTTGATTTCGCTTTTAGTCAATATGAAACGCATCCTTTATATAAACGAAATGAAACAGTAGCAAAAGTAAAGGTCAAAAAAGGAAAACAAAAATTTGTCGAACTCACTACATCTGAGCCGATTTCAATATTGACGAAAAAAGGCGAGGATATGAAAAATGTGAAAAAAGAAATCAAAATGAATGACAATGTAAGTGCTCCGATTCAAAAAGGCCAAGAGCTTGGCACTCTCGTTCTGAAAAAGGATGGAGAAGTGCTTGCTGAAAGTCCTGTTGCTGCTAAAGAAGATATGAAGAAAGCCGGGTTCATAACATTCTTGAAGCGGACGATGGGAGACTGGACAAAATTTAAGTAATTATGCCGAATGACCACTAGTTTTGTCACGGTGAAGGAATTCATTCCGTCGAAATCGAAACACTCATTATCCGATCATATCAAGGAGGAATGAGCATGAGCCTTGGAATTGACATGCATGTCAAAGAATCTGTGCTTTGTATTCGATTAACAGGCGAACTCGATCACCATACGGCTGAAACCCTGAAACAAAAAGTGACTCAATCATTGGAGAAGGATGATATTCGCCATATTGTGCTGAACCTGGAGGACCTTTCCTTTATGGACAGCTCGGGGCTTGGCGTTATTTTAGGAAGATACAAGCAAATTAAGCAAATTGGTGGGGAAATGGTCGTTTGCGCTATCTCTCCTGCGGTGAAACGGCTGTTTGATATGTCGGGTCTGTTTAAAATTATCCGATTTGAACAATCCGAGCAGCAGGCGCTGCTGACGCTGGGGGTGGCATCATGAAAAATGAAATGCATCTCGAGTTCTCTGCCCTCAGCCAGAATGAATCATTCGCCCGTGTGACAGTTGCTTCATTTATTGCCCAGCTAGACCCGACAATGGACGAACTGACCGAAATCAAAACAGTCGTTTCAGAGGCTGTGACGAATGCCATTATCCATGGATATGAAGAGAACTGTGACGGGAAAGTTTACATTTCAGTGACGCTGGAAGATCATGTCGTATATTTGACCATTCGTGATGAAGGCATGGGCATTACAGATCTTGAAGAAGCCCGCCAGCCTTTATTTACGACGAAGCCTGAGCTTGAGCGCTCTGGAATGGGCTTTACCATTATGGAAAATTTCATGGATGATGTCAGTATCGATTCATCGCCTGAGATGGGAACGACGATTCGCTTAACAAAGCACTTATCAAAAAGCAAAGCGCTTTGTAATTAAGGAGATTTGTTATGGATGTGGAGGTTAAGAAGAACGGCAAAAACGCTCAGCTGAAGGATCATGAAGTAAAGGAATTAATCAAGCAAAGCCAAAATGGCGACCAGCAGGCAAGAGACCTCCTCATAGAAAAAAACATGCGTCTTGTTTGGTCTGTCGTACAGCGGTTTTTAAACAGAGGCTATGAGCCTGACGATCTCTTCCAGATCGGCTGCATCGGGCTGTTAAAATCTGTTGACAAATTTGATTTAACCTATGATGTGCGTTTTTCAACGTATGCAGTGCCGATGATTATTGGTGAAATCCAGCGTTTTATCCGTGATGACGGAACCGTAAAGGTGTCAAGGTCATTGAAAGAACTTGGAAACAAAATCAGGCGCGCGAAGGATGAACTTTCAAAAACATTGGGCAGAGTGCCGACAGTGCAGGAGATCGCCGATCATTTGGAGATTGAAGCAGAAGATGTCGTACTCGCTCAAGAGGCAGTAAGGGCTCCGTCTTCGATTCACGAAACCGTTTATGAGAATGACGGAGATCCGATTACCCTGCTTGATCAAATCGCTGACAACTCTGAAGAAAAGTGGTTTGAAAAGATTGCGCTGAAAGAAGCGATCAGCGATTTGGAGGAAAGGGAAAAACTAATCGTCTATCTCAGATATTATAAAGACCAGACGCAGTCCGAGGTTGCTGAGCGGCTCGGGATTTCTCAAGTTCAGGTTTCCAGGCTTGAAAAGAAAATATTAAAACAGATCAAGGTTCAAATGGATCATACGGATAGCTAGTCTGCGATGCAGGCTGGCTTTTTTGTGTGCAAAAGCGTGGTAATTTATGGTCTTTTCAAGCGGATGAATGAGAACAAAATCGAACCACATACTACATATATAACCACCGAAAGATGGTGATCAAAGATGGAACGACGTATATTTATCCGACTTCGCCACAGGGTGCTGGCACATCCGGGGGATATCATCACGGTTGGAGATGCCGCGCAAATTGAAGGACAGCTTCAGCTGAAAAAGAAACTTTCGGCTATGCCGCTCTATCAGGTGAGCGAAAAAGATAAAAATATCGTAATTCTGGATATCATACAAGTCCTCAAAGCCATTCATTTACAAGATCCGACACTTGATGTTCAAACGGTAGGCGGAGCAGAAACCATTGTTGAAATTCAGTACCGGAAACGGCAAATATCAACGGTTCTGTTTATTGGTGTCTGGCTGCTTTTGTTTATCGGATCGTGTCTTGCCATCATGAACTTTCATGAGGATGTAAGCATGAGAGATGTTCATATTGCACTTTATGAAATCATAACTGGAGAGAGGAATGACTATCCATATTTGCTGCAAATCCCATACAGCATCGGTTTGGGACTTGGGATGATCGTGTTTTTCAACCACATATTTAAAAAGCGCCTTAATGAAGAGCCCAGCCCGCTGGAGGTTGAGATGTTTAACTATCAGCTTGATCTCGACCAATATGTGGCCATGCATGAGAATCAAGAAACAATAAAGGATCTGCATGATCGCTAGTGTATTGTTCATTATTTTTGTCGGGCTCGGCGGAGGCATCACGGTGGGGGCTGGCTTCGTTGCTTTTTTAACCGTAATGGGGATCATTCCGCGGCTGATGCAGCTCACCAAAACGATGAGATTCGTTCAGGCTTATGAAGCGGCTGTTATTCTTGGCGCTGTTTGCGGGGGATGGGAGACGCTTCATATGAACCATCTTTTTTTAACAAAATGGATTGCTGTACCGGTCGGGCTGCTGGCAGGTGTGTTTGTCGGAATGCTTGCGGCTGCCCTTACAGAGGTTTTAAATGTCCTGCCGATTTTGGCAAAACGAATCGGGCTCAGAAGTAAAATCATTATTCTGTTAATGGCCATCGTGATTGGAAAAATCGCGGGATCTTTATTTCACTGGCTATATTTTATTGATCATTCATAAGGAGGTTTCAAGATGACAAACATAAAAGAAAACTACAAATCAAAAGTAAAAACGTATCAGCCTAAGCCGCCTTACGTATGGAACTGTGTAAAAGCCTTTCTGGTAGGCGGTCTGATCTGTATGATCGGGCAAGGTCTGCAGAATTTTTATATCCATTTTTTTGATTTTAATGAAAAAACAGCGGGAAATCCAACGGCGGCAACGCTGATATTATTATCAGCCCTGCTTACCGGGTTCGGCATCTATGACAGAATCGGGCAGTTTGCAGGCGCCGGTTCAGCCGTACCGGTCACAGGTTTCGCCAACAGCATGGCAAGCGCGGCTCTTGAATATAAAAGCGAAGGGTTTGTGCTCGGAGTAGCGACAAACATGTTTAAACTGGCGGGAAATGTCATCGTTTTTGGTGTTGTGGCTGCTTACATCGTCGGAATGATTCGGTTTGCTTTTGAGAAACTGATGTCGTAGGAGGAGAAGAAAATGAAATTAACAGGAAAGCAAACCTGGGTATTTGAAAATCCCTTATTTGTCAACTCAGCGGGAACAGCAGCTGGGCCAAAGGAAAAAGACGGGCCGCTCGGCTCCTTATATGATAAAACCTATGACGAAATGCACTGTAATCAAAAAAGCTGGGAAATGGCTGAACGCCAGCTGATGGAAGACGCTGTAAACGCGGCGCTTCAAAAAAGTAATCTAAAAAAAGATGATATTGATCTATTGCTGGCAGGCGACTTGCTGAATCAAAACGTGACGGCCAATTATGTGGCAAGGCACTTGAAAATTCCGTTTCTTTGTATGTTTGGCGCTTGTTCAACATCAATGGAAACGGTGGCTGTCGCATCAGCCTTAGTTGACGGCGGGTTTGCCAAGAGGGCTCTCGCTGCCACCAGCAGTCATAATGCCACAGCGGAAAGACAGTTTCGCTATCCGACGGAATACGGCGGCCAAAAACCGGACACTGCAACGTCTACTGTAACTGGAAGCGGAGCTGTTGTCATCAGTCAGACACCGGGTGATATCCAAATCACAAGCGCGACTGTCGGAAAGGTTTCTGACTTAGGAATTACAGATCCGTTTGATATGGGATCGGCCATGGCTCCGGCTGCAGCTGATACGATTAAACAGCACTTTAAAGACCTCAACCGGACAGCGGATGACTATGATCTGATCCTGACAGGTGACCTATCCGGCGTCGGATCTCCCATCGTAAAAGACATCTTAAAAGAAGATGGCTATCCGGTCGGCACAAAGCATGATGATTGCGGGCTTCTGGTTTATACGCCGGATCAGCAGGTCTTTGCCGGAGGGAGCGGCTGCGCATGTTCAGCGGTCGTTACCTACTCTCACATTTTTAAGCAGCTGAGAGAAGGAAAATTAAACCGTGTATTTGTCGTGGCGACCGGGGCGTTGTTAAGCCCGACAATGGTCCAGCAAAAAGAAACCATCCCGACCATCGCCCACGGGGTTGTATTTGAGCGCGCAGGAGGTGCATCTTAACATGGACTACCTTTTGGCTTTTGTATGCGGCGGAGCTATTTGTATTGTTGGCCAGCTGCTGTTAGACGTATTTAAATTGACGCCAGCCCACGTCATGACGTCCTTTGTCGTTATAGGAGCGATTTTAGATGGTTTCGGCATTTACGATAAATTTATTGAATTTGCCGGAGGGGGCGCCACTGTTCCGATCGTAAGCTTTGGCCACAGTCTTCTGCATGGTGCCATGCATCAGGCGCATATACACGGATTTATCGGGATCGGCATGGGGATTTTTGAGCTGACATCTGCCGGTATCTCAGCCGCCATTCTCTTCGCCTTTCTCGTAGCTGTTATTTTCAAACCGAAAGGATAATGTCAACATGACGACAAAGCGAAAGGTCATACTGGTAACAGACGGGGACGTGTATGCCGCTAAAACAATTGAATACGCCGCAAGCCAAGTGGGGGGGCGATGTATTTCACAATCAAAAGGGAACCCCTCCATCCGCAGCGGCGCGGAGCTTGTCAAGCTAATCACCTCAGCGCAGTATGATCCCGTATTTGTCATGTTTGACGACTCAGGCCTGCAAGGAGAGGGTCCGGGAGAAGCCGCTCTTACCTATGTCGCCACCCATCCGTCAATTGAAGTGCTCGGTGTGATTGCGGTCGCGTCAAAAACCCATCAAGCTGAATGGACCAGAGTTGACGTAAGCATTGACCGCAATGGAGAAATAACAGAATACGGCGTCGATAAAGGCGGAGAAAGGGAGTTTGATGAACATAGAATGAGTGGAGACACAGTCTATTGCCTTGATAAACTTGATCTTCCGCTTATTGTCGGCATCGGGGATATCGGCAAAATGGGGAGAAAAGACGATATCTCAAAAGGGTCGCCCATCACCATGAAAGCGGTCGAGTTTATTTTAGAAAGGAGCGGGTATCATGCCGGGTCACAAGGAAGAGAAAATCCGGGTTTATCGGAATCCAGCCAAAAATGAAGCGTATTTTAAAAATCGGGTCGGAATGGGAACCAGCTATGATGTAGGGGTTCGCAAGCTCAACATTTTAGACAAGGAAATACAGCTTTACTATTTAAATGGACTATCTGATACCGCCTATATCATTCATTTAATGAGAGAGCTTGTTGCCATTAACAATCGGAAAGAGGACGCTGATAACCTGGTCGATATCGTCGAAAACAGGCTGCTTAACGCCCAGGTTGAAAAAGTAAAAACGCTGGATGAAACGACTGACCAAGTGCTGTCGGGGCTAGTCGCAGTCATTGTTGAAGACGCAGGCTTCGCATTTATTATTGACGTTAGAAGCTATCCGGGCAGAAACCCTGAAGAGCCCGATACGGAAAAGGTCGTCAGGGGAGCCAGAGACGGATTTGTAGAAAATATCGTCGTCAATACGGCTCTTCTCAGACGGCGGATCAGAGACGAACGTCTTCGCATCAAGATGACAAAGGTCGGTGAGCGATCAAAAACGGATCTAAGCATTTGTTATATAGAAGATATTGCAGATCCGGATCTGGTTGACATCGTCGAAAAAGAAATTGCCGCTATTGATGTCGACGGATTAACAATGGCAGACAAAACAGTAGAGGAATTCATCATTAAACAAGGCTACAACCCGTATCCGCTCGTCCGCTATACAGAAAGGCCGGATGTGGCTGCTAATCATGTACTTGAAGGCCATGTCATCATTATGGTTGATACATCGCCGAGTGTGATTATCACGCCGACGACTTTGTTCCACCATGTCCAGCATGCTGAAGAATACAGACAGGCGCCTGCAGTCGGTACTTTTTTAAGATGGGTAAGGTTTTTCGGTATCATTGCTTCTACTATATTTCTTCCGATCTGGTTTCTATTTGTGCTGCAGCCGGACCTGCTGCCCGAGAATATGAAATTTATCGGCTTAAATAAAGATACGCATATCCCGATCATCCTGCAGATATTCTTAGCTGACTTAGGGATTGAGTTTCTCAGAATGGCTGCCATTCATACCCCGACAGCTTTATCGACGGCAATGGGATTAATTGCCGCTGTGCTGATCGGACAGATTGCCATTGAAGTCGGCCTGTTTTCGCCTGAAGTGATTCTGTACGTCTCACTTGCAGCAATCGGAACCTTTACGACGCCTAGTTATGAATTAAGCTTGGCAAACAAAATGAGCCGGCTTGCCCTGATGATATTCGTTGCTTTATTTCATGTAAAAGGGCTCGTTATCGGATTTACAGTGCTAATTATTGCCATGGCCAGCATCAAATCCCTCCAAACACCGTACTTATGGCCGCTGATGCCCTTTAATGGCAAGGCGCTGTGGCAGGTACTGGTCCGCACAACGAAACCTGGCGCAAAAGTAAGACCTAGTATCGTTCACCCAAGAAATCGCTTAAGACAACCTACCAATTCATAATCGCATTGAAACTGACTGAAGAGTATGATAATGTATGTCTTAATTATGAAGGGACAGTCGATAAAACTGTCCTTTTCACCCATAAGCGGAGAAAGAGGGAATGACATTGTTCTTACATGGCACAAGCAGACAAAATCAACATGGGCATTTAGAAATCGGAGGTGTGGACGCTCTCTATTTAGCAGAAAAGTATGGCACACCTCTTTACGTATATGATGTGGCTTTAATACGTGAGCGTGCTAAAAGCTTTAAGCGGGCATTTATTACTGCAGGGCTGAAAGCACAGGTGGCATATGCGAGCAAAGCGTTCTCATCAGTTGCAATGATTCAGCTTGCTGAAGAAGAGGGACTTTCTTTAGATGTCGTGTCCGGGGGAGAGCTTTATACAGCTGTTGCCGCAGGCTTTCCGGCAGAACGCATCCACTTTCATGGGAATAACAAGAGCAGGGAAGAACTGCGAATGGCACTTGAGCATCACATCGGCTGCATTGTGGTGGATAATTTCTATGAAATTTCGCTTTTGGAAGACTTATGTAAAGAAACGGGACACTCCATTGATGTTCTTCTTCGGATCACACCCGGAGTAGAAGCGCACACGCATGACTATATTACAACAGGTCAAGAAGATTCAAAGTTTGGTTTCGACCTTCATAACGGGCAAACTGAACGGGCGATTGAGCAAGTATTACAATCAGAACACATTCAGCTGCTGGGTGTCCATTGCCATATTGGCTCACAAATTTTTGATACGGCCGGTTTTGTGTTAGCAGCGGAAAAAATCTTCAAAAAACTAGACGAGTGGAGAGATTCATACTCGTTTGTATCCAAGGTTTTGAATCTTGGAGGAGGTTTCGGCATCCGTTATACGGAGGAAGATGAACCGCTTCACGCTACTGAATACGTTGAAAAAATTATCGAAGCTGTGAAAGCAAATGCTGCCCGTTACGGTTTTGACATTCCGGAAATTTGGATCGAACCGGGCCGTTCTCTCGTGGGAGATGCAGGCACAACCCTTTATACGGTTGGCTCTCAAAAAGAAGTGCCGGGTGTCCGCCAGTATGTCGCGGTAGACGGAGGCATGAACGACAATATTCGTCCTGCACTCTACCAGGCTAAATATGAAGCTGCAACAGCCAACCGTATCGGAGAAGCGCATAATAAGACGGTAACGATTGCCGGAAAATGCTGTGAAAGCGGGGATATGCTAATTTGGGATATTGACCTGCCGGAAGTAAAAGAAGGCGATCTTCTTGCTGTTTTTTGTACAGGCGCATACGGATACAGCATGGCCAACAATTACAATCGAATCCCGAGACCTGCCGTTGTATTTGTAGAAAACGGCGAAGCTCATTTAGTCGTGAAAAGAGAAACTTACGAGGATATTGTCAAACTTGACCTGCCCTTTAAAACGAGTGTAAAGCAATAAAAAAGCGCCGATTTCTCGGCGCTTTTTTATTTGAATATAGAAACAATCGCATTCCAGATAGATACGAAGAAATCAATGACTTTCTGGATGAAGTTTTTGCCTTCATCTGATTCTATGAACTTCGTAATCTTATCTTTCGCTTTATCAAGCTGGTCACCGACCTGTCCCCAGTCGATGTCAACATTTTTCATTTTATTGAATAAGGATACAAGCTGATCCTTTTGGCTGTCTGTAAGTGTGACGTTTAAATCAGAAGCTGCGTCGTCCACTTGTTTTTCAATGTCAGCTTTATTGTCAGGCACACCGTTTTTAGCAAACTCTTCTTTGATTTTTGCAATCAGCGCAGCTGCATTTTCGTTACCGATTTTGTCCCCAAGCTCTGATGTCGTGACAAGCTCTTGGTTAGCTACTTGCTTCACATCCTCCGAGATCGCTTCATCAGAAGAAACTTCATACGCCTTAATCAATCCAGTTAAAGCTGCAGTCCCAGATACTTCAAATGGTGCTGTAACATACACCTTCGCATCTTTAACACCTGCTGTCATCAGGGCATTTAGGTACATTTCATCTGTAATGCCGCTGATATTATGCGTCTCAACATTCAGTCCAGAGCCTTTTTTGGCAATGGTTATTGACGATGAAGAAATGGCTCTTGATCCGATTTGAGCGCTCGGTATATATTTTCCTAAATATTCATGTTCTTCCTTATTGGTCACGGTTACCGTTGTGGAATTATCAGGGACATTCATCTCATCAAGCACTTTTTGTTTATCAGATTCTGATAAATCAGCACCCAGAGTTACAATGACATCTCCAACTGCGGCATCCGCGAGACTGACTTTCGGAATCATCAGCAGCAAAACGGCCGCTGCCAGCATTCCAATCCATATTTTTTTCAAAGCAGTTTGACCTCCTTCAATTTCACAAGCAGCTGGATAGAGCTGCTTTGCGAGGACCTGTGATCATGATGAAAATACAGTTCCGTTAGGTTAGACGGAGATAAAGAGATCAAGGTTTCATTTTTATTTTTTGTAAAGCCGGGAGATTCGTTTTCCCCCGAAAGGTGTGGTATAATAGCCGCGACAAGGAGAGACAGGCTATAACCTATCATACATAATCTCCTTTGAAAATTAAAATAAAGAAAGTAGGCATACAATTGAAAACAGGTTACTTTTTATTAGAAGACGGTAACAAAATTGAATTTGAACTTTACCCTGAAGCTGCACCGGGCACTGTCGCAAACTTTGAAAAGCTTGCGAACGAAGGCTTTTATGACGGGCTTACATTCCACCGAGTGATTCCAGGCTTCGTCAGCCAAGGCGGATGTCCTCACGGAACTGGCACAGGTGGCCCAGGATACACAATCAAATGTGAAACAGAAGGAAACCCGCATACACATGAAGCGGGTGCACTTTCTATGGCACACGCAGGAAAAGACACTGGCGGCAGCCAATTTTTCATCGTGCATGAACCTCAGCCACATTTGAACGGTGTTCACACTGTATTCGGTAAAGTAACAAGCGGACTAGAATTCGCGAAAAACATGTCTAATGGCGACGTCATGAAAGAAGTTCGCGTAGAAGGCTAATAGGCAGCAAAAGGCTTCCTCATCTCGGGGGAGCTTTTTTATTTGCAAAAAAATGATCCAATAGAAAACCGCCTGAGTGCTGGAGGCGGTGAATAAAAAGACGTTTATCCGGTTAACGAGGAGTTTTGTATCTGCTTAAAGCAGACAGAAATTACAATGTTTTGGTCACATGCTGATCGGAAAATTGACTGTTAATCATTTTGGACTGGCTTACAAAATTGTTCTCAATGACAATTCCAGTATTCAAGCCGCCGGAACCAAACACAGATTTGGACACAGTTAATGGTCTGATCGTAAAAGCGCCGCCTACGTTTACTACACTGTTCCCGGAAACATTGTTTATATTAATAGGATAATCAATCATTCACGGAGTCTCCTTTCAAATTCTCTATTTTTTATATGTATTATTGCTAGAGTCAATAAGCGTAAACTTATTGGTAAAAATACTTATGTTTTTTATGATGTCGCGAAAAGGGGGGGATTCTTCAATCATTGCATCTTTTTTAGCCAGTCACTCGAGTTAAGCAGCAAAATCGGCTTTTATTTCTGTGGATTTCATATATAAAATTAAGAAAACTTTAAAGTTGCATGGTTCATGAAAATGGTATTTTGTAGTAAAATAAATCAAAACAAACGTGATGTTGTGAAAGGGAGCTTGACGATATGAACAATAAAGGCTGTATAAAATGCGGAAGCACTGAAGCGGGCCAAAAAGAAATAGCCACAACCGGTACGGGATTATCGAAGTTGTTTGACGTTCAGAATAACCGTTTTCTCGTGGTTTACTGCAAGAATTGTGGATATTCGGAGTTTTATAATAAAGAATCTTCAACTGCCGGCAATATATTGGATTTATTTTTTGGAGGCTGATCCATGTTTTCGAGCTTCAATGATATTTAAAATATCTTGAAAGCAAAACGGGATGCAGGCCGGATATGTCACCTGTGAAATGGGCTGCCGCAAACATTCCAGTAACCTTCATGATGTGAATCATTTTGTCAAGCACCATGGGTATCATGGACTGGGCGATCAATGGAATGCAGTAGATGAAAAGACCTGCTCGTAACCTTTTATATATTATCTAAAGATTTAGCATACGAGCTGTCTTTCTTCTAAGCCCATCTCTGCTGAAATTATGTGATTATTTCTTTCATTACTTTCGGATGTCTCTGTGTATTATACGATTGCTGGAGTCCAATTTCTCAAGCAACATTTGATGCAGGGCTAGCTGTGATCGACAAGAAAAAGATAGGTATGATTTGGGTGGAAGATGAGGATTAATAGATTGTAAAATCACTTCAATGGTCCTGATGGGATTTCTTTTCGATTCGTGATAACATAAATTGAAGACCGTTGTTTATTGGAGGAAATCAGTTGAAATCAGAAAATGTTTCGAAGAAAAAATCAATGTTAGAATGGGCAAAAGCAATTGTGATTGCTGTCGTTCTCGCTTTGCTCATTCGCAATTTTATTTTTGCGCCGTATGTCGTTGATGGTGACTCTATGTATCCTACACTTCATAACAGGGAAAGGGTCTTTGTCAATATGACAGTCAAATATATCGGCGAGTTTGATAGAGGAGACATCGTCGTTTTAAACGGGGATGATGTTCACTATGTCAAACGTATTATCGGCCTGCCTGGAGATACGGTTGAAATGAAAAACGACCAGCTCTATATCAATGGGAAAAAGGTGGACGAGCCTTATTTGACAGCTAATAAAAAGAGAGCGAAGCAGGATGGCTATGACCGTTTGACCGATGATTTCGGCCCGGTTAAAGTGCCTGATGACAAGTATTTTGTGATGGGTGATAACCGCCGGAATTCAATGGACAGCCGAAACGGGCTTGGCCTCTTCACGAAAAAACAAATTGCGGGTACGTCAAAGTTTGTTTTCTTCCCGTTTAACGAAATGCGAAAAACGAATTAGGATCTAGCAGCTTCCTGAACAGGAGGCTGCTTTTTTATATCTTTTTTATGTTCATCCCCCAAAACCAGAACATAAATTCGTATATCTATAGAAAAGAAATTTTTGCAGAAATGTGAAACATATTCCCGTTATGCATCGTTATATTAATAATTTACGAGAATTTACGGTTTTTTATTCATGAAAAAAAGGAATAACTCATATGAATGAATAGATTCATATTGGCTGGAGGTTTAAAAATGGGAAGAATAAAAACCAAGATTACCATTCTGTTAGTGCTTTTGCTTTTACTTGCAGGCGGTTATATGTATATAAATGATCTTGAGCTGAAGGATGTTCCGACAGCAATTGGACAAACTTTGTCCTCGGAAGAAGAGGAATACACCATCGAGGAATATAAAGTGACGGAAATTGACGGTTCAGAGTATCATGGAGAAGCAGAAAACGGCACGAAAATCATCTTCAACGGAAAAAAATTAAATCAGGATTTGTCTGATATAAAAGAAGGCGACAAGATTAAAGCATACTTCAGCAAATCAAAGCGAATCGACGGATTAATCAAGGTTGCCAAAGTGAATGATTAACAAAAAAACACCTTTCGGATGGGACTGACCCCATAAGATGAGACAAATAAAAACACCTTCAAGTTTGAATACGGATGATTGTTATCCGAAATTAGACTTGGAGGTGTTTTTTCTATGGGGACAAGAGTGAGTTATCCGGTTGAAG